>DATAHC010000541.1:0-4595 GCA_036263415.1 Flavisolibacter sp. | reverse complement strand
CACCCTGAGCATGAACAGCTTTACAACGGCGTTGCTGTTCTCGGATCCTTTCCGCGTAGGCTATCCGTCTTTCATAGACACCCAGAGCGGTAATTATATCCCTTACTTCCTGGTACCGAATATTACGATCGGTGAACAATTCAGTCCGCTCATCGCTTTCGATATGACCTTTGTGAACCAGATCTCCGGACGTTTCGAATATAAGAAGAGCCGCCAGCTCAGCTTAAGCCTGGTAGATTACCAACTGGCCGAGAACCGCTCTACCGAATATACCATCGGCTTCGACTGGAGAAAAAGAGGCGTGCCATTATTACGCAACCTGAACATTGGCAAGAAAGGAAAGAAGCTGGATGGCGACGTTACCATGCGACTGGATTTCAGTCTTCGTGATGATGCCACCGCCAACAGTAAGCTGGACCAGAATACCGCTTTCGGTACAGCCGGACAAAAGGTGGTGCGATTGGCGCCATCCATCGACTACGTCATCAACAACCGCGTGAACCTGAAATTCTATTTCGAGCAGAACAAGATCATTCCCAAGATCGCCACTACGGCACCAATCACCACTACGAGGGCAGGGGTGCAGGTGCGGATCTCACTGGCACAATGATCGGGGACAGGGAATGATCCAGTAAAAGTGACAAAAGCGTTTTCCCTACTTTTTTGGTTAGCATAAATAATGTATTTTTGCATTGTAAACTTCATCGTTTACAACACCCCGCTGTTTTCTTGTAAAACAGTTTTGCCTCCTCTGGAGGCTTTTTTTTACCTTATGAAAAAAGTAGTATTCTATTTCGATGGATTTAATTTTTACAATGGATTAAAAGATAAATCCAAAATCGATCGTAGTTGGAGGAACTATTATTGGTTGGACTTTGTGAAACTTTGCAATCAATTCCTTGATCCTTCCTATCATACTTTAGCAAAAGTTAAATACTTCACGGCACCTCCAAAAAACAGGGAAAAACAAAGAAAGCAACAAGTATTATTCAATGCCAACAGAGCTCTGAACCCGGATCTGTTTTTATATATCTCCGGGAATTATCAGGATAAAAGCATTGAATGCCATAAATGCCATAAAATATTCACCGTTCCGGAGGAGAAAAGAACGGACGTTGGCATTGCCATAGAAATGATGGTGGATTGTATAAATAATGTAGCATATCTATTAATCCTGGTCACCGCAGACAGTGATCAGATACCAACCATAAAAGCGATCAAAAAACAATTTCCTGATAAACAACTGAAAGTTTAATTTCCTCCAGAAAGGAATTCAGCTGAGATTTTAAGTATTGCCAAGCCGATTGTATTCATGGGTGATAATGAGGCAAAGTTCAAGGCATCTGTATTGCCCACTATGGTAGTGAATGCTGATGCAACAAAGTCCTATACTATACCAGATGATTGGAGACCTATTGCCTAATAGTATGTATGTTCGGAATAAATTTTAAATAAAAGTAATCTTCTACTGACAGGCGGATTGTCGTCTATGGACCAAAGCCTGAAGGGCTTTGTTACGCTTTCGTTTTCTTGAACAGGATCACATATCCGCAGAGGCCTTTTTTCTTTTGCTTGTTGATCTGTACGGGCTTGATCATGTGGTATTCGGTGAACTTGGGAACATAGCCGAAGGAAATGATATTGCCATCCACATCACCCCACATCTTCTTCTGGTAGACCACCATTTTCTCGTCCATATCATACATTCGGACCTCGTAGAGTTTGGAGGTGATATCGCCGATGAATACGAACTGGTAAATGCCTCTTTCCTGCATGGGCACCACAACCGGCATTTCGTATTCGCTTTCCATCATGATGCTGGCTTCGCGGAGCACGGTATAGCCATCCTTGGCCAGTAACTGCTTTACACTATCGGCTTGTAATTGTATAGAGGGATTATCACAGGGCTGCACTTTAATTACGTCCTGTGCTTTTACGGTCTGAAGCACAACAAACAGGGATAATAGGATGGATATTCTTTTCATGGCTTTCAAAAGATAACTGTAAGTAATAAATATAAGAGAAGATTCGGTCCGGTAAAAATGATCCGGGTTAATTTTTACCGACTACGTAAATCTGCTTAGGGTTATTACCTGAACAATGTAAAATCTGGCGGCATCTGCCAATAAAATGCCGGATCACCGCCTGATCTGTTAATTCTATTGCTCCATTTTACCGGATTTGTTAAAGTGGTAGGAGCTGGCCTGTTGGGTGCAGGTCAGTACGAGGTCATTGATACAAACATGGGCGGGCAGCGATGCCGTATAATAGATCACAGAGGCTACATCTTCCGCCGTGAGCGGCTCATAGCCTTCATATACTTTCCTGGCCGCTTCCGCATTGCCTTTAAAGCGAACGTTGGAGAATTCCGTATCCGCCGCGCCCGGGTGTATGGCCGTCACCTTAATATGATGAGGCAGCAGATCGATGCGCATGGCGCGGGAGATACTGTCCACCGCGGCTTTGGACGCACAGTACACATTTCCCCTTTCATACACTTCCTTACCGGCTATGGATCCCACATTAATGATGTGTCCTTTATTTCGTTTCACCAGCAGCGGCACCACCGCCTTGGAAACATACAGCAGGCCTTTCACATTCGTATCGATCATGGTGTCCCAGTCATCCAGGCTGGCCTCTTCAAACAGATCCCTGCCCAGTGCCAGTCCGGCATTGTTGATGAGCAGATCGATCGCCTGCCATGTTTCCGGCAGGTTGTTCACGGTCTGAAAAGCCGCCTCCCTGTTCCGCACATCAAAAGCAGCCAGGTATACCTGAACCCCGAACTCTTTTTCGAATTGATCTTTCAGTTGCTCCAGCCGGTCCTGCCGGCGGCCATTCAGGATCAGGTTGTAATGGTTCCGGGCAAAAATGCGGGCACAGGCCTCACCAAAGCCGGAGGTAGCTCCCGTGATAAAAACGATCTTGTTCATAGGGGCGAAGGTAATAGTCAATAGTGAATAGTCAATAGTGAGTGAGTGTTTATCGATGGAATGAACAGGTGAATACCAGCCGTTACCGGATGAGGGTGGAGGTGCCTTTGGCAAAGACAACCTTGCCGGTATAATCCACCCCGCGAACCAGCCATACATAGGTGCCGGAAGGCTGTTCCTTCCCGCCCAGAGTGCCATCCCAGCCCATCTCATTGACAGTGGTCGAAAATACCAGTTGGCCCCAGCGGTTGTACACGCTGAAGTACTCGATCCGGGAAATACCGACCGCAATCGGACGGAAGTAATCGTTCTTCCCATCACCATTCGGTGTAAAGGCGCTGGGCACAAAAATCCGCGGATCGGTGCGGAACACTTTCACCTTAATGGAGGAAGAATCCGTACAACCTGCTTCGTCCATGACTACAACCTTATAGCGGATGCTGTCGAAACTGCCGTCGTAGATTCCTATCGGGTTGAATACATTTATTTTATTGAGTCCTGTTGCAGGCGACCAGGTATATCCCACGCCACCGGAAGCCGAGAATTGCAGGGGCTGACCCACTACTACAGCCGTATCCTTGCCGGCAAAGGCATTTACTTTCGGAAGCACCACTACCGTAATGCTGTCGAAACCGGGCTTTGGACATCCGATATTATCGCGAACGGTCAGCACATAAGTGGTGGTATTCTTCGGCCTGGCAATCGGATCGAGGCTGGCAGGATCGCTGAGCGAACCCGCAGGGCTCCAGGTGAACGAACTGGCCGTTATGGAAGCATGAATCTGTGCCGTGGTATTAAAACAAATAACCGTATCCGGTCCGGCCTTGGCACCCGGGTAGGGCACCAGCGAAACCCGCATATCATCGGTTGCACTGCAACTGCCAATGGTAGCTCTTACCTGGTAGGTGGTTGTCACATCCGGACGCACCATGGGGTTCTGCACATTCGGATTCGCAAATCCGGCTACGGGTGTCCAGAAATAGCGCAGGCCATCTCCAAAAGCACCCAGGCGAACGGAGTCGCCGGCACAGATCACGGTATCCGGGCGGGCCGCCAGGGTTACAAAGTCCACTACACGCACCTGCACCGTATCCTTGTTGATACAGCCGTTATCATCCAGCTGCACAATGTATTTCGTTGTGGTAGGAGGTGTCACCGTCGGATCCGGCGTATTCTCGTTCACAATATTGGAAAGCGGTGTCCAGGAAAACAGGCCGTTCCCGATGGCATGCAGTTGCAGCGGATCACCGTTACAGATCAACGTATCCTTGAACGCCACTCGGAGCGGTGGCTTGTCCAGGATCTCTACATTCTTATACACCGTATCGATACAGCCTTTGCTGTTGGTCACAATGAAGCGCACATTCTTGATGCCCAGCTGCGTGTAAGTATAGCTGGGATTTTGCGCATTGGAAATATCCGTATTGATGGTAGTGACACCAAAATCCCAGGACCAGGTATCCACTACACCATAGCGGGTGCTGGTAAGGTCGGTGAACAGCGTAGGCTTATTCACACAAATTCCTTTGAACGAGAAGTCCGGAAAGAATCCCGGATAGACCTTGATCCGGGAAACGGCACTGTCGCTGCATTCCTCGCCCCGGTTGATCACCAGCTTGAAGGTGTAGGTACCGGTATCGGCGTAGTTGTGCGTTGGGTTGG
>DATAHC010000540.1:0-10562 GCA_036263415.1 Flavisolibacter sp. | reverse complement strand
CGCTGCCGGTGGAGCAGGAGCAGGTGGCCGGACAGAACACCTGGCTGGAAAAAGGGTTTGAGTTGACCGATAGCCTGCTGAGCTGGTGCAAGGCCAATCATATGTACCTGATCCTGGACCTGCATGCTGCTCCGGGAGGCCAGGGCAATGACCTGAATATTTCAGACCGCGATTCATCAAAGCCATCACTGTGGCAAAGTACCGCCAACCAGCAAAAGACAGTGGCGCTCTGGAGAAAGCTGGCTCAACGATACGCAAACGAACCTATGATTGCCGGGTATGATATTCTGAATGAGCCAAACTGGGGATTTGAAGACCAGGCTGATCGAAACGGCACAAAAGAAAAGACGAACGCACCGCTTCTGAAATTACTGAAAGAAATAACAGCTGCGATCCGTGAAGTAGATAAAAAACATATCATCATCATCGAAGGAAATGGCTGGGGCAATAATTATAATGGTATGCTGCCTCCCTGGGATAAAAACATGGTCCTGAGCTTTCATAAGTACTGGAACACGAACGATGAAGCTTCTATCAGTCACATTCTGAAAGCCCGTGATCAATATAATGTGCCGGTTTGGCTCGGAGAAACCGGGGAGAATTCCAATGTATGGTACACGCAGGCCATCCGGCTTCTCGAAGGGAACAACATCGGTTGGGCCTGGTGGCCTCTGAAAAAACTGGGTGCCAACAATCCTCTGCAGATCAAAAGCAATCTGAATTATGATGCAGTCGTAAATTATTGGAACGGCCGCGGGCGTAAGCCGAATGAGAGCAATGCGTACAGCGGACTAATGGAATTGGCAACCTATACCAGGATCGAAACCAATATCCTGCACCGTGATGTGATCGATGCACTGTTCCGGCAACCTTTTACAACTGCTACAAAGCCTTTTGCTGTCTATAACGTCAGGGACAGCCTGGTAATACAGGCAGTAGATTATGATCTGGGGCGAAACGGGTATGCTTATTATGATACGGATACAGCCGATTACTGGGTATCCGGACAGAGAAGCATCGGCAATAAGGGAAGAATATACCGGAACGATGGGGTAGACATCAGAAAGGATTCTTCCCGGTATGAGCGATACTATGTAAGCGATATGGAAACAGGTGAATGGCTACAATATACAGTGGAGGTAGCCACCAAAGGAATTTATACCATCAGCCTTGATATAGCCTCCGATACCAGCGGGACGGCTCTTTCATTACAGCTGGATGGATCGCCCCCGGTACCTGCTGTGGACGTGCCGGTAACGGGGAACTATAAAACCTGGCAGGAAATCGGTTTCCTTAAAATGCCGCTTAAGGCCGGGAAACAAACGATACGGTTATTCGTTACAAAAGGACCCCTGGCATTACGTAAATTGGTGATCAGAAAAAACAGGTAAGAGTCACAGTCGCCGAGTACTGTAATGCTCTTTTTCCGAGGAGTAGCTATCCGTAACACGGAATTCAAAATCCGTATCGGTTACACGGATCACTTCAATAAAGTAATCTACCAGGCTTACCGGTGCATCCTTCCTGAAACGCAAAAGACTATCGTTCAGAAAAGAATAGTTGAACAGGTCCTTATAAGCGGGACTTTCATGGGTATAGATCAGCTGACCATTTTCCCTAAAATCGAACACGGCCTGCTGCAGTACCGGTAGGGAGTCTGCGACCCCATTCAATTCATATCGCTCCACCTTCCATCGCGAACCGATGATCAGTGCACTGTTTGGATTTTGAATATCAGGCAGTCTGCTCCTGGAGCAGCCGGTAACAGACACCACCAGTGCTAATGAACAGATGACATAGATTGATATGGTTATAAACCGGAACATGTACCGCACTATATACGCAACAACAGCCTAAAGGTATCCCAATGCCATGTATTTCCTTCCCTGCACTTTCTTGGGGTTCCTGTACCTTGGGGTTCAGCGCTTTTTAGTAAATTAGTACTGATGTTGGTGTTACTATCCATAGTTGATCTATACAGGGCTATCGGCCACTGGATTCCGATCTGCCTTTTCCTGTCAGCGATCATCCTTACCTGTGCTTCAACCTTTCTGACAGTTTCAGGAAGAAAAAAAGCATTGACCCTATCACTGTTTCTGGCACTGGCTACCATTATCAGCTTTTTCGTTTACGCCCGCGACATCAATTGGATTCATTAATGCCGCGATGAACGCGATTGCTCATTACTGAAAAACACGTAAGGCCCGGAGGTAGATTATCATTTTAATTACTTTTCTCTTATCTTGACAATTATTGACCCGCTTGCTTGCTATGGCAAAGGGTGAATTAACAAAACCATATTAGGTCATCAGTCGTAAATAAATTAGCTTTGGATAGCCCACCAGCCATCTCAAACTGTTTATGGCTTAACACCCTTAAAAATCTCTATGGCATTTATCGACGAATTACTCCAGGCTCCTTCGTATGGCTGGAAAAATGAAAAAGGGGAGCTGGTAGTTCCTTCTGTTAAACAATTGTATGCAGAAGCTTTTTCCAGGATCAACATCTTCAAATCAAAAAAGAACTGGATCTCACTTATCAGCTGGCTTATGGCCGTATGCATGGTTCCCTTCTTTGTAGTGTTCCTTACCAAATACATTTCCTGGCCACTGGTTGCTGTAGTTGTAGTATACAGTATGATTATCATGGGCACGCACGGTACTATCTGGTTTCATCGCTTCGGTACGCACAAAGCTTATAAATTCAGTCATCCTATATTCCGCTTCATTACCCAAAACCTGGTCTTAAGAACATTCCCGGAAGAGATCTATATCGTTTCACACCATGTGCATCATGTAAAGTCCGATGAACCCGGAGATCCCTACAATCCAAAAGGTGGACTGATGTACTGTATGCTGTCTGATGTAAACCATCAGTCGATCAACAAGAATCTGAGCGAGTCCGATTATAAAAAAGCCGCACACTTCCTCAATCATACAGGGGTTAAAGTGAATACCTACGAACAGTATAAAAAATGGGGGTCTGTCGCCTGCCCGGCCTACACGGTAGGATTATGGCTGCTGAACTGGGCCTTCTGGTATACCGCTTTTTATTTCATAGGTGGTCATGCACTGGCAACTGCCATCTTCAGTGCCGGACTGTTATGGTTTGTAGGCGTACGTGCTTTCAACTATACTGGTCATGGTAAAGGCGAGGAAAAGCATGTTGACGGTGTGGATTTCGACCGGAGTAATCTTTCCGTGAATCAGTTACGCCCCGGATTGTTTGCGGGCGAATGGCATAACAATCACCACCTGTATCCCGGCAGCGCCCGTGCGGGCTTCCTGCCCCACCAGCTGGATCTAGCCTGGATTTACATTTATATTCTCTATAAACTGCGCGCGGTGTCTTCCTATCATGATTCCAAAAAGGACTTCTTGCGGAAATACTATGCCGCTCATAAGAACGAATCGGTTATTCCTGTACAGGATCATGTAGTGGCCATACCAGCAGTCAACCTTTCTAAAGCCAGCAAAAGAACTTCTTAATTTTTAGCGGGTTCCGTTGCTCCGGCAACGGTCAGCTGCTTTTGATCGTGAATAACGATCTGAGGCTTCCCTTTGTAGAGTTCTATCTTACCGGCTACGCGCACTGTTTTCTTCATGAAAAAGGTTTCAGGTGCTTCCTTGAATAAGGCACGGTCCTGTTCATAGATTACCACTGTGAGCAACTGATTGGGATATGCAGCTCCTAGGTTTAAGAGGGTCGGGCCATTGACTGCATTTTGCAGATAACGTCCTCCCATTACAGTTCCGGTTAACACCACGCTATCTCCTTCATGCTGATACGCTTCTTCCGCTTTGATCTCCTTTTGGGCATGCAGCATCGTGGTCAGTAACATCATACTCAGTAATAGTGTCAGGGCCTTCATATTATGTGTTTGAACCGGAAAGATAAGCGTTCAGTCACAGATGGTGACGCATTGATTTAGCTTCCCATTGCCACAAGAAAAGCCGTGCTCTTTCGAGACACGGCAGAAAACAAAACTAACTGCTATGTACTGTAAAATCAATAAGTAGTGATGCCGGAACGAAGCGCGCCTTTATGGATCACACCGTCTGTGATGCGGAACTGCTGATCTCCCTTCATTACGGTTCCCTGAAAACGAGCCTCAATAAAGCCTTTCATCGTATCGATCGTTTGCAGCTCAAATTCGCCCTCGGTAAAGCGAAAGCTGTTCAGCATATCGTTATAATCGGGCTTATAACTTCCATACCCGGTCCCGTCGCCCCGGCTTCCGCTGCCCAGCTTATAAATCCCTGGCTTAACGCCATTGATATTCAGAAGCACCGTCCTTTTATCTTCATGCATATTGGTGGTAACATTCAATTGCAGGCCCTTACCCATATCAAAGCGGCTGATATTCCATCCGCTCGTTGAAATGGTCTGTCCGTCCACCTTAAAGTGAATGGAATTGTCCTTTTGCTCTTGAGCAGTTGCAGCCACTCCTAGCTTTGTCTCAGCAGCACCTGTTTGTCCGCAGGAAACCAGGCTTACGGCAGCCAACAAAAACAATAACGCATAAATTGAAAAGTAACGTTTCATAAATTCGATTGATAGTGATAAGGTCGGTCAGCGATATTCGAAGTCAAAATTGATGAGACACGCAGGCTCCTGAAAATATAATACAGGGAAATGGAGTATTGGGCGGCTGAAGCATGCAAAAGGGCAATTGGACCGGGAGGCTGTAGGTGAAAATTCGTTTCGGACCGACTTCATAATTTTGCACTATGGAAACAACATTGTCACAGGAGGTTTCACTTCGTAAGAAGGAGCTCACCGATAATTATATCCGGTTGCTGGACGCCCATATCCGGGAAATGAAAGATGGAAGGGTAGAGGAAGCCCTGGAGATCCGGAATTTTGCAGAAATGCTCTTTGTTCATCCGGTGCATCTCAGTAATACAATTAAAGAAGTTACCGGACAATCCACCTGTTCGCTTTATGAAGAACGGCTGTTGCAATTATCGAAAGAATTGCTGACCACTACCACACTTTCCATAGGGCAGATTGCAGCACGTATGACCTATGATCCTTCCAATTTCACTAAGTTCTTCAAGCATTATATGGGTATCACTCCCAAAGAGTACCGTAATAGAACCCGGTACACCGCTGAATCTTAAGCTGTCACCATTTTTTCTTAAGCACTCACCATTTTAAGCCTCTGGCACTGTACTAGCTTTGTGTTCCATTAAAAAAACAAACGAATGGCAGCACAAACAAAAATAGCACTGGTTACCGGTGGTAGCCGGGGGCTGGGAAAGGATATGTCGATCAGCCTGGCCCGCA
Source organism: Flavisolibacter sp. (assembly GCA_036263415.1). Taxonomy (GTDB): domain Bacteria; phylum Bacteroidota; class Bacteroidia; order Chitinophagales; family Chitinophagaceae; genus Flavisolibacter. The sequence continues at coordinate 5,273 of DATAHC010000540.1, read as the reverse complement.
AGGGACTGGATGTAATTCTTACCTATCGCGCGAACGAAGAAGAGGCCCAAAAGGTCGTGGCCGAAATCCAGGGAACCGGGCGCAAAGCAATGGCACTGCATCTGGACCTGTCCAAACCAGAGGGGTTAAAACCCTTTGTGGAAGAAGTAAAAAAAGTGCTTGGCCAATGGAATACGGGTACGCTGGATTTTCTGGTGAACAATGCCGGAATGGGGGCCAATGCACCGTTTGGGACGGTTTCCGAAGCTCTTTTCGATGAGTTCCTGAATGTTCATTTCAAAGGTGTCTTTTTTTTGACACAGGAAATAGTTCCCTTTATGAATTCCGGGGGAGGCATTGTCAATATCTCCACAGGCACTACCCGGTTTGCCAATCCAGGCTATTCGGTATATGCGTCCATGAAAGGTGCCATCGAAGTCTTTACCAAATACCTCGCTAAGGAATTAGGCGTAAAAGGTATCCGGGCCAATGTGCTCGCTCCCGGGCCCATTGAAACGGATTTCAACAGCGCCGCTATCCGGAGCAACCCTCAAATGAAGGAAAGACTGGCAGGATTGTCGCCTTTGGGACGTGTAGGAAATGCAGATGATATCGGAGGCGTTGTGGCCTTTCTCTGCACTGATGAGGCCCGCTGGATCAATGGTCAGCGGCTGGAGGTCAGTGGCGGTATCAATGTTTAGCCTGTGAGGCGATTGCCTGATCGGCTTCTTTATCAATGGTAAACTGTACGCCTTTTTCAAAGCAGGAAAAATCCTTTTTTAATTGCAGAGACGTTACCTCCAGCTGATCATTCAGTCGTTTGATAGTGAGGTAATGAAATGGAGGCTTGTAATCGGGAGCGAGGTCGGGAGCTTCCAGATTATTGGGACGCAGCGGCTGATGCAGTCCGCCGCCGCCGCCTATGACCAGGAAATCCTTACCCTGCACTTTATAATGCTCAAAAGCATGGCAATGACCGGAAAGAAACAGCCTGCTCTTCTTTGATTGCAGGAAAGGAGGTACAAACCGTTGCTGTACGGCAGTGGAAGGACCAACGATCTTACTGTTCGTGAAAGGCGAATGATGGCAGCCTGTTATAATGAAATCGATACTGGAGTCCGCATCAAGGAGCTCCAGTGTCTTTTTATACCATTCTACCTGTTCGGCATCTTCTGCCGGTGACAGCGTTGTAAAATTGGAATTAAGCATCACTACGGCAACGGAGTCAACGATCTGAACATATCCGGTTCGCTTATGATCCGGGAAGCGCGCCTGAAACTTGTTCTGTCCTTTTCTGGACTGTCCCATCACTTCATGGTTACCCAGCACGGCATGTACTTCTATATTCTGATCTCGCAGGCTTTGCAGGTATTTATCCATAGGCTTCCACTGGCGGTTGCTGTAACCGAGGTTCACCACATCTCCCAGCAGAAAGAGCGATTTAGGCCTTGTCTTTAAAACCTCTGAAAAGATCATTTTCGTGGCCGACTTGTTATTATTGGCTTTCAGAATAATCGTTTCCACCCACATCGGCGCTTGGGTGTCAGAGGCAAAGGCAATGGTTGTAGAATCATTTTCCATGGTTGGCTGGGTCTGGCTTTGCGCAAGGAAAGAGGTCAGGGTGAGCAAAGCTAGGATAAAAGATTTCTGATACATTATGGATATTGGTTTTTCTGATGTTACTCACCTGAAGATTACTAAATTATAAAATTCATGCCGCCCACACTCTGCAAATTCAGTTAAATAAATCCTCATGCGGTATTGTTAGGCTCTTCTTAACAGCACCGAAGAGGCCGCTTTGTTTTATATAGGGATATCTGAAATCTGATGCCCGAAATCTGACAGCAGCTGTCTGTATCATTGTTTTGTATAATAATAATAGGCTACTATGGAAGGAAGATTGGTAGCGATTCCGTTGAAGCGGCCTTCGCTCATGAACTGTGAGATCTTATCTGGGAAATCCATGGTCCATACATAGACTCTTCTTCCCTCCTGTTGCATGGCAAAACTCTCTTTGGTCTGTGTCCCTTTGGTCCACATAGGAGCCCAGATGCGCGCATTGATGGAACGTGCGATTCCGGTATCGAGTTCGCAAAGCGAAGGGATGTTTTTATAATCAGGCAGCTGCTGGAAGGCGGCCAACGCCTTTTCATCGGGTATGCCGATAACGATTTCCAATGTCTTTCCTGCTTGTTTTGCCTGGTTCATGAATTCTGTCTGAAGCGCACGGACACTATCCAGCGATCCTTCATATTTGGTGTCGAGCCACACGTAAGAAATGGGTGTACGTTCTACAACGGTTTGTAACGCCTGCCGCAACGTTGGCAGCTGCTGACCATCCTTCAGGCGGATCTCTTTTTGCAGTTCCGCCAGGGTATAATCACTGATGGGACCGCGCAAGCCGGCTTTATTGGTAAGCCGGTCATCTATTTTAGCATCATGATACAATACGGGTACGCCATCTTTCGTCAGCTTCACATCGATCTCCACACCGGTCGATCCGAAACGCGCAGCCAGGGTAAGCATCTTTAAGGAGTTCTCAGAGGCAGGTAACAGGTCGTTATTCCGTCCGCCGCCTCTGTGACCAATGATCTCAAAAGGGGTTTTCGAATAAAGTGGGCGCTTATACTGAAAGCGGATCGGCACTGTTGGCTCTTCTTCATGATCGCCGTACAGGCCGGAAAGCGTAAGACTGTCCGGAAGGCTGCCTTCAGGAACCTTCATGGTGAAGTGAACCTTCCCGGTTTCGGTATTGACCATCTTTCGCCAGTAGCCATTCAGCAGGATCTGATCTTTCAGGCGCTTTCCTTCACAGATGAAATAGGCAATATCCTTTTCGCAGAAAAAAGACAATTGGTAAACTGTATCGCTGCCTGTAGCGGTATAGCTCCACTTCAATGCAGCCGCCGGGCCAAATCGCTGATCTTTCTCCGTAATGGAGTAAATGCCCTCCAGGGCTTTTCGTTCCGATGCACGTAAAGGCAGGGCGCCGGAGGAATCGAAGACCGGCCATTTCAGATTGGGCACAGGTGCTTCCGTCACCCGGTTACAGGAGCTGGCAAACAGCAGAACAATAGTTGCTGACATAACTCCCAGGCAGGAAGCAAAGCGAAAATCGGAATAAAGGAACGTTTTGAAGAACGGCATAAGTGCAGGAAGCTATACAATTCACGGGCCGCGAAACGATCAGGCTACCTTCTCAAATGCAATGAAACGTACCACCTCTCCATTCCGGTTATGAACCGGATGCTCCTCCACCTCGCAGCGATACAGGGAGCCATCCTTCCGGTAGTTCATGATAGTGCCGTGGAAGGGGATACGGTTTTCGATCGCGTTACGTATGGACGCTCGTACAGCTGCTTCCGTCTCCGGACCCTGAAACAGCTTGGGCTTTTTCCCGATCACTTCCAGGGGTTGATAGCCATTCATTCCTGCCAGGTTGTAAGAAGCAAAGTGAATGACCTGCTGCAGATCCGTGATCAGGATCACTTTGCTCTCCCGGACGAGTTTCTGTTTCCAGTTCCATTTTACATCCCACTCTTCCTCCCTAGACAGCTGCTCCAGCTGCTGGATATCCTCCGCCTGCCGTAGGCGGCGATGGTAGGCTTCCATATAAAAATCCCAGCAATGAAGAGGCCCGCTGAGCAGTGCTTTTCTGGACATATAGCTGGTTTATTGGACTGGTAACAACTCAGGCGGCTACTGGTTCACTTGCGGACTATAAAAAATCGGGTCATGGAAAACTAACCTTCTCATCCGTTGGCAGCCTTCGTTTCTTCCTACATTTGCTGTTTAAACAATAATTATATGACTCCAACGAAAGGATTTGCCGCTCAAAATGCGACCACTCCGCTCGGACCGTTCCAGTTTGAAAGAAGGGAACCCGGTCCGCATGATGTGGAAATAGAGATTTTATATTGTGGTGTTTGCCATTCTGATATTCACCAGGTACGAAACGAATGGGGAAACTCCATCTACCCTATGGTGCCGGGCCATGAGATCGTTGGCCGCGTGACCCGTGTGGGTGACCATGTAAAGAAATTCAAAAAAGGAGATCTTGCCGGTGTAGGTTGTATGGTAGACAGCTGCCAGGAATGTGAGAATTGTAAGGAAGGCCTGGAGCAGTATTGCAGCAACGGCTTTGTGGGCACTTATAATGCCTATGAAAGAGATGGCAAGACCGTTACCTACGGTGGTTATTCCAATCTGATCGTGACAAAGGAAGAATTCGTACTGAAGGTCTCGGAAAAATTATCCCTGGAGGCCGTGGCGCCACTCCTGTGCGCCGGTATTACCACCTATTCTCCCCTGCGCCACTGGAACATCAGTAAAGGCCATAAAGTAGGCGTGCTGGGACTGGGAGGATTGGGACATATGGCTGTAAAATTCGCCGTTTCCTTTGGTGCTGAGGTCACCATGCTCAGTCATTCACCTTCCAAGGAAGCAGATGCCAAACGACTGGGCGCGCATCGCTTTGCACTGACCAAAGATGAAGCAACCCTGAAAAGCCTGAATAATTATTTTGACTTCATCATCGATACGGTGTCCGCGCCGCATGATTATAATGTTTACCTGAATATGCTGAAGACCGATGGCACCATGATCTGTGTAGGAGCACCTCCTGCGCCAGCACAGGTACCCGCCTTCAACCTGATCTTCAACCGCCGCAGCATCGGTGGCTCTCTGATCGGCGGCATAGCCGAAACCCAGGAGATGCTGGATTACTGCGCCGAACATGATATCGTTTCAGATGTGGAAGTGATCGCCATGAAGGATATCAACGAAGCCTATGAAAGAATGATGAAAGGTGACGTGCGCTATCGCTTTGTGATCGACATGGCAACACTGGATTGATTAACTGATTTGTTAATCAGCTGATTAGCTGATCCCAGACATCAGCTATTAGTTTCCAGAAGTATTCTGAAAGCTGATAGCTGATTTTTTTAATCTGTTTCTTCTGTATCGGGCCTATGATTAAGAATGACATCATTCACTACTGACTATTGACTTTTCACCTTTGACGTTTCACCATTGAGCGTACATTCCGGCCGCAAAAAACCGCACCACAAAGTGAAAACCCCTGATCTTGTAAAAAATTGGTGCAAAGTGTAAGGACGGTAACACACTCCTTCAATAAGTTATTTACCTTTGTATTATAAATATCTGTATGAAATTATTTGTTGCAGGTCTGCCCTATGATCTTTATGATGATGAGCTGGTAGAGATTTTTGAGAAATTCGGTACCATCACTTCGGCTAAAGTGGCACTGGATAAAGAAACCGGAAAAAGCCGCG
>DATAHC010000539.1:0-7589 GCA_036263415.1 Flavisolibacter sp. | reverse complement strand
GGGTACGGTATCCCGTTGTGAGCGAGCCATTCAATAATTTACCATCTGCCGTCACCTCTTCCTTGAAACTAGCGATGCGGCCCAACGATGAGACCGCATACTTATTCCGCAGCTCCTTGCTTCCCCTGAAAACAAGCGGCTTCCAAACTTCACCTGGCAATTTCTTGATCATAGTTGTTGCATTTAACGGATCCCTCTATAACGGGTTGCTATAGAGGCGAAATAAAGCATAAAAAATTTATGCCTAAATCAACTATTTGCCAATCATTGTCAAAAACTGATCTTCCGAAAGGATACGAATGCTGGTAATCTTCTTTGCTTTTTCCAGCTTGCTGCCGGCATCTTCCCCTACTACCAGGTAGTTAAGCTTGCTGCTGACACCGGAAACGATGGTGCCTCCGTTCTGCTCCACCATTTCCTCGGCTTCGCTCCGCTTCAGCTTTTGAAGGGTACCCGTAAATAAAAACGTTTGCCCATCAAGGTTGCCCTGGTGATCGTTACCCTTCTTCTCATTTTTCAGGGACAGTCCCAGGTCTTCCAGCGATCGGATCATTTCAATATTATCCTCATTGCTAAAGAATTGTACAACACTGCCGGCTACCTTGGGTCCGACATCCTCCAATTTTTGTAGCGCTTCTTCATCAAATTGTTTTAAATCGAGTAAATGACCGACCGCATGCGCCAGGGTCTTTGCCATTGTTTCTCCCACATACCGAATGCCCAGTGCGAAGAGAAGCCGGTGCAGTGGCTGCTGTTTCGAATTGGCAATGGCTGTTTTCAAGTTATCAAGAGAACGCTGACCGAAGCCTTCCAATTTGGCCAGTGCGTCGAAATCGAGCTGGTAGATACCCGGGATGGAGGTGAGCAGTCCCAGGTTATAGAACTTTTCGATGTTGGCCGCCCCGAGCCCCCGGATATCCATGGCATCCTTACTGGCGAAATGCATCAGGCGCTCGAGCACCTGAGCCGGACAGCTGATGTTGACACAGCGCCAGGCTGCTTCGTCCGGTGAGCGAAAAAGCCTGTCACCACAGGAGGGACAGTTTTCGGGAAAACGGATCGGCTCTTCCCTTCCTGTGCGCAGTTCGGTCAAGGGCTTCACGATATAGGGAATGACATCGCCGGCACGCTCTACCAGAACGGTATCGCCGATGCGGATATCTTTTTCGCGGATGACATCTTCATTGAAGAGGGAAACCGAACTAACGGTAACGCCCCCTATCGGAACCGGTTCGATCTTGGCCACGGGACCGATATTGCCCGTGCGCCCTACCTGGTATTCGACCCGCAGCAGCTTACTGGTAGCCTGGCGGGCTTTGAACTTATACGCGATGGCCCAGCGCGGATGATGGGTGGTCATCCCCATTTTTTCCTGCAGGTCGAAGGAATTGACCTTGATGACCATACCGTCGATCTCGTAGGGAAGCTCATCGCGCTGTATCTCGAATTCATTGCAGTAATCGATAACGGCCTGAATGCCTTTCAGTACTTTCTTTTCCCTGTCGGGACTGCGGAAGCCCAGGTTGCCCAGCATTTCCAATGTTTGGGCATGGGTTTCCAGCTCTTCTTTACGATTGAGCTGGGTATAATAGCTCACGTGATAGACAAAGGCTTCGAGGCGGCGCCGTCCCACCTCTACCGGGTCTTTAATGCGAAGGGTACCGGCCGCCGCATTGCGCGGATTAGCGAGGGGGGCTAAACCCTGTTCGGCCAGCTGCTCGTTGAACTTTTTGAAGTTGTTCTTATTGATCAGCACTTCGCCCCGGATCTCGACGGTGTGTAAGCCGTAATCGGAAAAACGGGCGGAGAGGGGGATGGTGCGGATCTGCCGGATATTAGGGGTAATATCGTCGCCGCGAACGCCATCGCCCCGGGTGGCGCCGCGCACCAGGTGATCGTCCTCATAGATGAGCGAGATACTGGCCCCGTCGAACTTTGGCTCCACGCAATACTCGATCTCCTGCATGCCTGTCAGCTCGCGGGCCTTGCGGTCGAAATCGATCAGGTCGTCACTGTTATAGGAGTTGTCCAACGACAGCATCGGCACCAGGTGGGGCACATTGGGGAAGTCTTTCGTAAGCCCTTTGGCCACCCGCTGGGTAGGGGAATCGGGCACGACCAGGTCAGGATTCTCTTTTTCCAGGTGTTCCAGCTGTTTGTAAAGCGTATCGTATTCAAAGTCGGAAATGAGCGGATCGCTCTGGATATAGTACCGGTGCTCATGAAACCGGAGCACGTTTCTCAGGTCTTCGATCACTGCCGCCGGCAGGTGACCCTCCTTTGCCTGTTTCAGCAGCCCATTGGTTTTTTCCTGTAGTTCCCTGACTGGATCTTTCGCCATAATACGTGTAAAAATAAACGGTCCGCAGAAAGAGTTTTTCAAAAAGAATGTGTTTTAAGTACATATTATATATCTTTAGTAAGAGAACAAACTTGCTATGAAGAGATTGCTGCTATTTTGCCTGGCTGCCCTTGGCGGCCTAACCATCCATGCTCAACTGCTTACCTGGACGCCCCCCTTTCCTGTAGAAAATGACGCTGCACAAACCCTTGTGATCACCCTCGACGCAACCAAAGGCAATCAGGGCCTGATGGGCTATACGCCTGCGACAGATGTGTATGTGCACATGGGCGTGATCACCAATAAAAGTACCAGCAGCAGTAACTGGCGGTATGTAAAAAACTTTGGGGTGAGCGGAGATCTTTTCTCGACAGCCGTGCCGCAACTGCAGGCCACAGCCGCCGGTACCAACAAATGGCAGTATACCATAACAGGAAGCCTGCGAACCTTTTTCGGTATCACCGACGCTACAGAGACCATCCAGAAAATTGCCCTCCTGTTCCGCACCGGTAATGGCAGTAAAAAGCAAACCAACAGCGATGGCAGCGACCTGTATATACCCATTTATACTTCCGCACTGGCCATTCGCTTTACCGCACCGCTTTTTGAACCCCGCTATACACCGGTAGCTGAAACCCTTACCAAGAGCGCCGGTGACCAGCTGACCATAACAGCCCTATCCAACAAAGCCGCTGACCTGGAAGTGGTATGGAACGGCGTGGTGCATGCTTCCGCACCAGGTGTGACCAGTATCACAGATCCCATTACGCTAACGGCTCCGGGCAGCCAGACCGTGGTGATCAGAGCCACCAGCGGTGCCGAAACAGCTACCGATACCTTGCGCTTCTTTGTAGCACCGGCCGTAGTGACCAGCGAGTTGCCCGCAGGCGTACGGGAAGGCATCAACTATGAGGCCGGCAATACCGCGGTGACCCTGGTGCTGAAAGCGCCTTTCAAGAACCGCGTGGGAGTGATCGGAGAATTTCCGGGCAGCAACTGGACGGAGCAGACGTCATACACCATGAATAAAACAGCCGATGGGAAGTACTGGTGGATCCGGATCAGCGGACTGACCCCCGGAACCGAATACGCGTACCAGTATGTCGTGGACGGCAGCCTGAAGATCGCCGATCCCTATGCAGAAAAGATCCTGGACCCTTACAACAATAACGACCAGACTATTCCTGCGGCCACCTATCCGGGCTTACGAGCCTACCCTGCCGGACAATCGGGTATTGTAAGCGTGCTGCAGACCGCCCAGCCGGCCTACAGCTGGTCAGTACCTAATTTCAGTCGGCCCGATAAAAGAGGACTGGTGATCTATGAACTGCTGGTACGCGACTTTGTAGCCGCGCACGACTGGAAGACGATCAAAGACAGTTTGAACTACCTGAAGAATTTAGGCATCAATGCGATCGAGATCATGCCCTTCAATGAATTTGAAGGCAATAACAGCTGGGGCTATAATCCCGACTTCTATTTTGCACCGGATAAATATTACGGTACGAAGAACAGCCTGAAAGAGTTCATCGATTCCTGCCATAAGAAAGGAATAGCGGTGATCATGGATATCGCCCTGAATCATTCCTTTGGCTTATCGCCCATGGTACAGCTGTATTTCGATGCTGCCAATAACCGTCCGGCCGCCAATAATCCCTGGTTCAACCCGGTGGCGAAGCATGATTTCAATGTGGGCTACGATATGAATCATGAGAGCCTGGATACACGGTATTTTGTAAGCCGCGTAACAGAGCACTGGCTGACCGAATATAAAATAGACGGCTTCCGCTTCGACCTTTCCAAAGGCTTTACCCAAACCCAGACCTGTGATAACAATGGGGCGAACTGTAATGTTTCGGCCTGGAGCAGCACCGATAATTCGCGTATTGCCATCTGGAAGCGCTATTACGATACGGTGCAAACCAAATCGGCCGGATCGTACGTGATCCTGGAACATTTTGCCAGCGATGATGAAGAAACGCAACTGTCCAATTACGGGATGATGCTCTGGGGCAACCTGAATTACAATTACAACCAGGCGTCGATGGGTTATTCCACCGATTGGGATTTTTCAAGGGTCCTCCATTCCACCAGGGGCTGGACGAATCCCTACCTGGTAGGCTATATGGAAAGCCATGATGAAGAGCGGCTGATGTTTAAAAATCTTAACTACGGGAATACTGCAGGAAGTTATTCCACAAAGGACCTTACGACGGCGCTGAAGCGCATGGAACAAAATGCAGCTTTCTTTCTAACCGTACCCGGACCCAAGATGATCTGGCAATTCGGAGAGCTGGGGTATGACTATTCCATCAATACCTGTACGGACGGTACAGTGAGTAATGATTGCCGGCTGGCACCCAAGCCCATCCGGTGGGACTATCTGACTGACGCCAGAAGGAAGGCTTTGTATACTACCTACAGCAATCTGAACCGGCTCCGTTTCCTGCCTTCCTACCAGCAGGCCTTTTTATCCGGCACGGTAGATAAAAGCCTGAGCAGCGCCGTTAAATGGATCAAGTTGTCATCGGGCGATACCTCTCACCTGGTGGTTGTAGGCAATTTTGATGTGGCAGCGCAATCCGGAACAGTAACCTTTCCTGCCGCCGGCACCTGGTATGACTACCTCAATAATACCACCTTCACGGCCACGGGAAGTGCCCAGTCCATCAACCTGCAACCGGGTGAATATCATGTGTACCTGAACCGGAATGTGAATAATGTAACGTCCACACCGGTAGTGAATGTGCCCTGGAACGGCACTACGCTGGAAGCCCTTGCTTTTCCCAATCCCTCCGCTTCGAATTTTACCGTAGAAATAAAGCTGCCTCAACGTTCAGCGGTCTCTATCGATCTTTACAGCCATACCGGCCAGTACATAGCCCAGGTATATAACGGCTTTGCCGGTAGCGGTACGCGGCAAATACCCGTTAAAAGGAACGGGCTGCCAGCCGGGATCTATTACCTGCATGTAAAAACCAAAACAGCCGTCAAAACCCTATCCGTAACAATACAATAATCACGTATGCCAAATCAGGTTCAGTTAAAAACCGCTGCCATTGAGAAAAGCAGTCACCAGGATTATTTCAATATTGCCGTATCCGTGGATTGCGTCATTTTCGGCTATGACGATCAGCAGCTGAAAGTGCTTTTGATCAAGTCCGATCTTAAAGAATTTGAGGGCATGTGGTCCCTGCTGGGCGACCTGGTGCGACCGGATGAAGACCTGGAACAGGCACCTTACCGTGTGTTGCTGGACCGTACCGGACTGCATGATGTGTACCTGGAACAGGTACATACCTTCGGCAATATCCGGCGACATCCTTCCGGCCGCGTAGTAACGACTGCCTATTACTCCCTGGTGAACAGTAAAAGCCATAAGCTGCACCTCACGCATAATGAGCTGCACTGGCATAACATCAACGACATCGGCAGAATGGCCTTTGACCATAAGCTGATCTTCGATACCTGTCTGCAGCGGCTGCGGGAAAAGGTGATGGAGCAGCCGGTGATCTTCAACCTGCTTCCCGAGAAGTTCTCCTTACGGGAATTGCAGGATCTCTATGAAGCCATACTAGGCATTGAGCTGGACCGGCGAAACTTCCGGAAACGGATCACCTTAAAGAACTGGCTGGTAGATCTGAATGAAATGGAAGAAGACGTGCCGCACCGTCCGGGAAAATTATACAAACTCAAGAGCCAGCTTAGAAACAAGGTGCGATCGGAAAAGGCAGAGGCCGAGAGCCTGGTGATTTCCTAAAAAACTTTTTAGAGAGAATTCCTTGAAAACCAGCACCAGATAGCCATTCGCTGACAATTATTATTAAAAAAACATTACAAAAAAAAGATAGTGATTTAATTTTTCTTTAACATTGTGTATCGGATACACATTAACGACTGCGTCTCTTCTATAAAACACATATATTGCTTATGAATTTGAGAAAACTGCTCCAAGCTTTTGGACTGCCTGCTTTATTGCTGTTTCTTTCACTCCTCACGTATGCACAAACGAAATTGGTTACCGGACGGGTTACAGATGCCCAGGGTAAAGGTATTGGCGGCGTGTCGGTGGTGGTGAAAGGACAGTCGACCGGTACCACTACCAATGAAACGGGTAGCTATTCCTTAACGGTACCGCAAAACGCCACCACGCTTGTTTTCAGCTCGGTCGGTTACACCTCCCGGGAAGTAACGGTAACCGGTAACAGTGCCGACGTGAACCTGGAATCTGCCTCCGGGACGTTGAATGACCTGGTGGTGATTGCCTATGGATCGCGCCGCAAAACAGACCTGACCGGATCGGTGACCTCGGTTACCGCCAAAGATTTTCAGAAAGGCGTGATCAATTCATCTGAACAACTACTTCAGGGTAAGGTGGCCGGACTGCAGATCACTACCGGCGGTGGTGCTGCCGGAACGGGAAGCCGTATCCGCATTCGCGGCGGGGCTTCGCTGAATGCCACCAATGAGCCACTATTGGTGATCGATGGTGTTCCCATAGAAGTTCCGGTAGCGAATAACGGCCTGGCCGGTTCTGCCAACCTGCTGAACACGATCAATCCGAACGACATTGAGTCAATTACCGTACTGAAAGATGCTTCTGCCACCGCTCTTTATGGTTCCAGAGCTTCGAATGGCGTTCTGATCGTAACCACAAAAAAGGGAACCCGGGGAAAGCTGCGCTTCAACTTCAATACCCAGTTTTCAGTAGGCGAAGTAGCTAACAAAGTAGACGTGCTTACCGGAGATGAGGTAAGGAACATTATTACGCAGGATGCAGCTGCAACGGGAAATAATACGTATAAAAATTTATTGGGAACGGCCAATACCGACTGGCAGGACCAGATTTTCCAGAAAGCCTTCGGCAATGAAAATAACATCAGTGCGAGCGGCTCACTGGCCAATATGCCCTTCCGCATGTCGCTGGGTTACCTGACGCAGGACGGTACTTTGAAGACCAACCATTTCAACCGTCTTTCTTCAGCGCTGAATCTGTCCCCGAAGTTCTTCAACGATCACCTGGCTGTGAACCTGAATGTAAAAGCCAGCCATACAGCCAACCAGTTTGCCAATGAAGGCGCTATCGGTTCGGCAGTAGCCTTCGATCCCACACAACCGGTATACAGCAATAAGCGCTTCGGATATTTCGAGTGGCTGCAGGCGGATGGTAATCCGATCGACCTCTCTACCCGCAACCCACTGGCCTTACTGTACCAGCGTCATAATACCTCGGATGTGAATCGCATCG
>DATAHC010000538.1:0-4692 GCA_036263415.1 Flavisolibacter sp. | reverse complement strand
GAGATCATTTATGTGAACCAGGCCTGGATCGACTGGACCGGAAAGCCTTTATCCGCCCACCTGGGCTATGGATGGCTGGATAGTGTGCTGGAGGCCGATCGTGAGCGGGCAGGGAGTGAATTCAGGATTGCCTTTGAGCGGCGGAAAGTGTTCGAGGCCGATTTCCGTATCCGGCGGCGCGATGGCGAGGTCCGCTGGTGCCTGGTCAGCGGCAGTCCTTATTACAATCAGCAGGGCCGCTTTGAAGGTTATTCCGGCTCCTGCATGGACATAACAGAGCGCCGGATGGCTTTGGAAAAACTGAACAGTCAGAATGTGCTCATCAATACCATCACCAATAACACGTTTCAGAGCCTGTTCATGATGGACGACCGGCAATACTGCACGTATCTGAATCCTGCCGCCGAGCAAATGATCGGCTACACCTTGCAGGAGATCCAGGACAAGCCCCTGCATTACTACATTCACCATACGCACCCCGACGGGCGCCATTTCCCCATTGAAGAATGCCGCATCGACCGCGCATTGCCCGAGAAAATGCAGACCCATGGTGAGGAAGTATTCATCCGTAAGAATGGTGAGTTCTTCCCGGTGGCTTTCGTGGCTTCTCCCATCATTGAGAAAGGTATTCCCATAGGCACCGTAGTGGAGGTAAGGGAAACAACAGAAGAGAAGCGGCTCCAGGAAGCCATGAGAAATCAGGAGAAGCAGGCCATGGACCGTCTGGAGCTGATGGTAAAGGAGCGCACGGCCGCACTGGAAAAATCCAATTATGAACTGCTACAGTTCACCTCTGTGGCCAGCCATGACCTGAAAGAGCCGGTTCGTAAGGTATCTATTTTCAGTAACCGTCTCAAGGAAATGGCCGGTGACAAAGAGAACGTTCAGTTTCACCGCTACCTCGATAATATTATTGCCTCCTCCGGCCGTATGTACCGCCTGATCGATGATCTGCTGGCTTTCTCCCGGCTTTCGCAGAGCCGTCTACAACTGGAAGAAGTAGACCTGAATGTGTTGCTGCACCAGATCACGGACGACCTTCAGGTGGCCATCGATGAGAAGAAAGCCCTGATCACCTACGAGCCCTTGCCGGTTATCAAAGGCGTTTCCCTGCAACTGGGACAGGTCTTTCAGAACCTCATCAGCAACTCGCTCAAATTCTGCGACAGCAGCCGGTCGCCCGAAATCAGGATCAGCGTGGAAAGGAAAGAACCTTATTGGCAAATAACCTATATGGACAATGGAATCGGCTTCAGCAATGAGCATGCAGAGAAGATCTTTGAAATTTTCGAGCGGCTCCATTCCAGGGACCGGTACGAAGGCACCGGTATTGGCCTGGCAATTGTAAAAAAGATCATTGATCAGCATGGCGGAGCTATTTCGGCGGAAGCAACGGAAGGTAAAGGCGCTACATTTATGATTCGCCTTCCCTTATAACATCGGAAAAGGAACACCTTTCAGCAATGAATACTATGGTAAAGAATGTACTGGATGAGCGGCTGTTAAGAGCCCTCCTGGAAAATCAGCCGGAAGCGGTGGTCTATTATACACCGGTGGGGAGCGGACCGGAGGCGCCTGTAGATTTTGAAGTAGCCTTCTGCAACAGGGAAGCGGCGTTTCAAACAGGGATCGATAGCGAGCAGCTGACCGGTCAGCACGTCCTCCATATGGTACATACCGATGATAAGGTGCGGCGCACCATCTTTGATCAGCTCTACAGGGTATATAAAACCGGCGAGCCTTCTGAATCCACCTACTATAATCCGGTACTGAACAAGCATTTCAGCCTGTTGCGCACCAAAGTGGAGGACGGAGTGCTGAGCCTTGCCCGGAACGTTTCCTCTGAAATCAGAACGGGTGAGGAAAAGGATAAAAGCATGGCGTTTACCAACAGCCTGCTGGATGCAGCCATTAATGGTATCTATGCCTGCGAGGCCATACGCAATGAAGCAGGGGAAATCACCGACCTGATGATGCTGCGTATCAATAAAGCATTTACCCGTATCATCAAGAAAACCGAAGCAGAGGTGATAGGAAAGACCTTCCTCACCTTATTCCCTTCCAGCCGGGAGAATGGTGCCTTTGCCATGAACTGTGAAGTGATTCAGACCGGCCAGCCGTTGAGAAGAGAGGTTTATTATGAAGGCGATGGTATCGATGGCTGGTATGATGTGTCCATAGCGAAGCTGGGCACAGACTGCATGGTGGTCAATTTTTCCGATATCACGCCCTTCAAGCGGGTGCAGCTGAAGGTAGAGGGTATTAATCAGACCATGGAGCAGGTGTTCAATGCTGCACAGATGGGCATGTTCACCTTTCGCCCGAAATATGATTCGAACCAGGAACTGGTCGACTTCTATTTCAGTATGGCTAATGAAGGTATTGCCTCCTACGTTGGCCAGAAGCCCGAGGCGCTGCGCAATGAGCCGGGCAGTAAATGGTTTCCCGGCTACCTTACCAACGGGGTCTTTGATATGTATAAGGAAACCTATCTCACCGGCCTTCCCAACCGGAAGGAAGTTCATTATAATGTGGATGGCCACGACCTGTATCTTGACCTGCAAAGCCGTAAGATCGACGGCGAAGTGCTGGTAACGTTCACCGACCATACCGCACTGCGACAGGCGCAGATGGCGCTTGAAAAAACGATCGATGAGCTGAAGCGCACCAATGCCAACCTCGAAGAATTTGCCTATGCCGCTTCGCATGATATGCAGGAACCGATCCGGAAGATCCACTACTTCTCCAACCGTATACGCGAACAGTTCTCGCAGGATATGGATCCGGCGGCGCTGCGCTATTTCGAACGCCTGGAGGCCGCTACCGACCGCATGCGGCACCTGGTAGACGATCTGCTGGCCTACTCGCAGGTTACGCACCGTCCCAGTCTTTTTGAAGAGGTGGATCTGAATGCAAAAGTGCAGGCTGTGCTGGAAGACCTGGAGCTGACCATCGCGGAAAAAGATCCTTTGATTGAAGTAGGTCCCTTGCCCGTTACCCTGGGGCACCGGCGCCAGTTGCAGCAGCTGTTTCAGAATTTGATTGGCAATGCCCTGAAATACAGCAAGCCGGGGGTAAGGCCTGAAATAAGGATTCAGTCCCGGTCCGTTCAGCTTCCGGACGAGGGATTTATGAAAGCAAAAGCCGGCCCGGGTGCCTATCACCTGATCGAGATTTCGGATAATGGCATCGGTTTCGAGCAGAAGGATGCGGATAAGATCTTCAACGTATTCACCCGGCTTCATGGCAATGCCGAATACAGAGGTACGGGAGTGGGCCTTTCCATTGTGCGCAAGGTGGCGGAGAACCATAATGGCTACATTGTTGCCGATGGGGTTCCGGGAGAAGGCGCCACCTTTCGCTTATACCTGCCTGCCGGCCAGGAAAGAACAGAGCTGCCGGCAACCCGGCAGCTGGAAGTGTAAGCTTTAGAATTCCGTTTCATCCGCACTGGGGCCATAGCTGCCCGGAATGGGAATATCCAGCAGTCTGAGATAAACTCCCAATTGGGCGCGGTGATGGGTGGTTTGGTTCAGGCTATGACGGATCACTTCATATTTGTTCATGACCATGTGGATGTGCTCACCGGAACGGAGCGTCCATTTCGGTTTCATATCGGCTTCCGTCGCTGCATTCAGGGCAGTAGTGCCACTTTCCAGGGCTTTGTCAAAAATAGCGACCAGCTCTGCCCGGGTGCTCACCTCCGTAGGCTGGTAGGGAGCCGCGGCAAAATCCAGTTCATCCGTATGCAGGGCCATTGAGATCCAGCCCGGCAGTTCAGCGAGGTGCACTGTCAGGCTTTTCAGGTTCATGCTTTTTTCATGCGGCTTCCAGTCCCATTTATCTTCCGGTACGCGTTCCAGGAATTTACGGGTAATCATGGATTCATACGCCAGTTCTTTCTTCAGTAATTCTACAATTGACATAGCTGTTGATTTTTGTTCTACAAAGTAAATCAGGCTTACTGACAACCCTATGGCAGTCACTTTACACGTGCGAAAAAAAAATTTAAAAAGCCACCGGTAACTGCTCCATGTAGTCGCTCAGCTGAATGTGGTCCTGCTTCTGAAAAGGCTGTCCGGTCGTGCGGATCTTCAGGATGCGCGCCACTTTGAAATCGCGGTAGTCCTGCCGTAAATGGCACCAGCCGATGATGTGCCAGCCAAATGCATAGAAGAGCAGTCCTATGGGGTCCATCTGCCTTTTGCTCACTTCGTTCTTCGTATTCCTGTATTCGACTTCCAGCGTGGTGCGCATGGCCAGGGCTTCCTGCAGTACGGTGAGGTAGTCGAAATCATTTTTGAAACAGGGAGGGAACTGGAATTTGATATGCTGGTTCAGCCGCTCCAGTTTTTCTTTCTGGCTCGGGTGCAGAACAGCTTTCACCTTATTGAGCGCGGTGGAGTAATGGCGCTGTATGGACTGATCGGCCATGCCGGCTACCATGGATTCCATCAGCAGCAAGGCGCCTGCTTCCTCTGATGAAAAAGACACCGGCGGCAGGAAATAGCCCTGTACCACAAAATAGCCTTTTGAAGGCTCAAAGCTTATGGGTATGCCCTGTTCGCACAAGGCCTTGATATCGCGGTACACCGTGCGCACGCTGATGTGAAACTTCTCAGCGATCTTTTCGGCAGGCACAAATTTGCGCGACTGCAGCAGGGTCAGTATTCCAAATAAGCGGTCAATGCG
>DATAHC010000537.1:0-12807 GCA_036263415.1 Flavisolibacter sp. | reverse complement strand
CGGAAGCGTTCAAAATACTACTGGATACCTTCCTGGTAGAAAAAGCGCTGTATGCCCTGCATTATGAAGCGGAGCATAAGCCGGAACACCTGCGCATTCCGTTGCAAATGATCCAGGAAGTGATGAAGGCATAAAAAAATCCCCTCTGTCAGGAGGGGATAATAATTTCAGGCGGTCTTGGTTGCTAGTTCGTGGTTATTTCATTAATTGGACGCCTGTAGCCTTCACAAGGATTGGATAGTTTTCAAAGGACGGTAAGGATTCAAAACGGGCTTCAATGGATACTTGATTCAAATGGTTAAGAAAGAAGTTGACTGATATTGGATTTCAGTTTTGGTTTTTAATCAGGATACCTGGACAATTTGGTTTTTTGGACATTGGACGGATTGATAATGTATCAATCAACTTCTGATGCAAAACTAGGGGTAACGGCAACACCAGACAATGGCGTTTTTGCCCTAATTTTCATTTATGGTTTTTACTTAAATCCGGAAAACGTACTAGGAAACATACGGGATGGACACACGTATTTTTACGAATCATTTGATCACATTCTGATAGCCCCGCCGCACCTGATCGTAAACAAAGCGAACTTTGGCACTTTTACTTTCCGTTGAGGACAGGAAGATCTGGTATCGTTTATCGCCCGCCGTTACAATGAGCAGTGCGGTATTGGGAGGAATGGAACCTTCATTCTCCGCACGCATCTCCACTTCCTGAAATGTATGCTGAAGATCAATGGTTAC
Organism: Flavisolibacter sp.; assembly: GCA_036263415.1. Classification (GTDB taxonomy): domain Bacteria; phylum Bacteroidota; class Bacteroidia; order Chitinophagales; family Chitinophagaceae; genus Flavisolibacter. Next base: position 12,061 of record DATAHC010000537.1, on the reverse strand, counting down.
AAAAGCCGTTATAGGCTTTGCCGTTAATTTCTGATTGGTGAGAATGATCTTTCCATTGACCACGACAGTTATGGAATCCCCGTCGATCAGGTTATTATCATAAAAGTCCAGTCTCAACTGGCCGGTATCGACAGCTACTTCCGGTATTTCCCTAAAAGCAGACTGTTTGATGCGGGTCAATACGATGTTTCCGGCATCACAATTAAAATTGGTGCCCATGATCTTACCCGTCCACCCTCCTGTCAGGGTTTCCACGTTGCCGTTACGGCTATAGGTCAATTCGTATTTTTTGATACAGACCTTACATTCCGGCCGGATCTTGAACGTGGTGACCGAACCCTCCTGCAGCACCAGTTTCTTGCTGCCGGCATCATACGAGCCGGTGAAGTTCTTCTTTACATAATTATCGACATCCAGGTAGTGGTAGGAATCGCCGGAGAGCTGGCTTTCGTTCAGCTGTATCTGCAATTCAATATTATTGACGGGGAAACAACCACCGGTCATGCTCAGCGTGCCTTTCCAAAAGCCATTGATATTCTGTGCGGAAACAGTAATGTTGCACAGCAGGACGAGCCAGAAAAGTACCACGCTTCTTATCACCAAAGAAATTTACTACGAAAGAACGAGAACAGTCGTAAATTAAATGTGAATGGATCGTGAAAGGTAACGGCCGGATTTCCGATTTTTTCAACCATCCGTATAAATACAGTTGTTTGATAATCCGGGATGACGCATCTTTCCGCCTCATTATTCACATTTAAAACCAAACCGTTTATGAGTCACCGAATTACGCTTGATGAAGGCAAGAAAATGATTAAGACCTACAAGGAAATGAAGAAGGATACAGCCACCATAATGGCACCTGACTTTCCTTCCAAAAAGCTGGCTACCTGTGAAACATTTGACAGGGCTGATATTGATATGCTTCTGGCCCAGCGGGATTGCGTTAAATTAAGAATCTATTATGGAGCTGATGACGACAAGAAAGTTCATGCCATTCTGGTGGGCGTTAATAGTAAGGATGAGGATATCGTAGGTATCCAATATGACGGAAAGTCGGATGGAGACGACGGTATTATTCTGGAAAAAGGTTCGAGATGCCCTGATTATTGTCCACCTACTTCCGGATTGAACCCCTGAGCATGTGGATTACAATTGATACTGTTCTCAACTTAACGATATGGGTTCCTGCTATAGTAGGCGCTATCCGATACAAGAAAATCAATAGCGCTTACTATCTCTTCATCATATTAATCTGGGCCGGGATCGTTAATGAAAACTTTTCAATATATATTATAAATAAGGGCTATTATAATATCATTCCTTATAATGTCTATTCCTTAATTGAAGCATTTCTGGTAATCTGCCTTTTCAAAAGATGGAAATTATTCAATGCTCAGAAATGGATATTCTACGTCATTCTGATGCTCTTTTCACTTGTCTGGTTCATAGAGGTTATTATCGTTACAAGGTTCCGTGAATTTGCCTCCTATTTTATAATTGTCTATTCTTTTACCATCGTATTATGCAGTATCAATCAGCTTAATAAATTGATTGTTACATCAGAAGGTAACCTACTTAAAAATGCAACTTTTTTGATTTGCATTGGCTTTATTTTATACTTCACCTATTCAGCCTTTGTAGAAACGTTCCTTAAGTTTGATTTTTATAATCTTCCTTTACTAAGACAACGTATTTATTCAATTGTGGTTTATGTAAACGCATTTGTTAATCTTCTATATGCTTATGCAATTTTATGGATCCCCAAAAAACAAAATTTTATATTGCCATCCTCCTTGCCAGCGTAATCATTGCGATTATCATTATATATTTTGCAATTTCATTGATCAAGCATCAGCGAAGAAGCTTAGCTATTAACCGTCAAAATGTATTATCTGAAATCGCGACGCTGGAAAAAGACAGGACGCGAATGGCGGCTGACCTTCATGATGAGTTAGGGCCGCTCCTTTCTGTTATAAAAATGCGCATCAATAGTATTGATGTAACCGACGAAGACGACCGGGAGCAGCAGGAGCTTTCCAGCAGGCAGATTGATGAAGTACTGGAGCGGTTGCGTGGTATTGCACGCAATTTAATGCCGAATACGCTGGTCCGCAAAGGCCTTGTAAAGGCTGTTGAGGAATTTACGAATGCTTTTAATCAGACCAATCATCTTAAAGTACACTTCGAATCCAATCTGAACCAGGATATTGATGAAGAGCGTAGCATCAATATTTTCCGGGTGATACAGGAAATCTGTCAGAATGCCTTGAAACATTCCAAAGCCTCTCAATTATTAATCCGGTTGAATGAAACAAAAAAAGGGATTCAGGTTCTTTGTGAGGACAATGGTGTTGGCTTTGACTACGAAAAAATGCTGAAAGAAGGCAAAGGCCTGGGTCTTCGAAACCTGAAAAGCCGGGTGGAGATCATGGGCGGACAGTTTATGATTGAATCCAGACCAGGAAAAGGTACCCAGTATGTATTCGATGTACCGAATGCACCTGCCTGATGGATCCATAGTACTGTAACGGGATCATTTTCATTCTGATAGGCGAAATAATTTCTTACTGATATTTTTTTGGAAAGGTGTCAACCCCTATTTTTGCGCCGGAGAGATGGCAGAGCGGTCGAATGCGGCGGTCTTGAAAACCGTTGAGGGTCACACCTCCGGGGGTTCGAATCCCTCTCTCTCCGCGTAAAGCCCCTTAATAGGTTGATGATAACTTGTTATGGGGTTTTTTATTGATGAAAAAGTAATATGACTCCGGGAAGCTGATGTGGAATGAAGGCTAATCATTCCATAAGTAAATGCTTATTTCCTAAGTTGCTTATTCCGTCCAGATCCGTCCCTGTATTAAATTCTTTAGAAAAGTTCCACTTTTTATACTGTTATGCAATGAGGCAAACATACATTAGGGGAGAAGTATCATTTTCTCTTTTTGCACGAAACGATGCGGTTTGATCCAACTTTGCACGATTTTGATCAAAATGATATGAAAATTAAAGTGGTTAGTAACCTGTGAGGAATGTCAACATGTTAGTAAACCCTCTTTTCCCTCCTTCTTCTCCTATTCATCTCTTAGCTCATCCTTCGTGCTAACTAGCTATAGAAAGCATAGGGAAAGCATATAGAATAGCTATGGAAGCCGTGTTCAAAGCGTATGAACTATATCAATACCTTCCCTGTTTTGAAATCTTATTCTTATAAACAAGTATCACTTAGCTGAAATTACTTCAAAATCGCTTCCTTTTAATTGGCCCAGCTTTCTCAGATCATCGTTATTCCATCGGTCATCCGGGGCACCGCTTATATAAAGATTGCTTCCAATATCTGCCAGCATCAGCCCATATTTTTTAAATGCTTTCAAAATGATCTGATTCTGGGGAGAAAAACCACTGATGTCAAAACCAGCCTTCAGCCGCAGCCGTCCACCGAAAGGTAAGGAATAAGCACCCCCGGTGCTGTTCACTTTATGGCGTGCCGGAAAAATGTAAGCAGGTTGAACGTTATTGCTGGTCAGGGTAAAACGGATAGCATGATCGATCGTGCCTTTCAGGATCTCCTCATAACGGATCAGGCCTGGGAAAATGGGGAGTCCGGCGGCATCAGCTGAGGTCCAGCTTTCCGGACGAAGCGTGTTGGAAGTAAGATCGAATATGGCACCAGAAGAGGCTTCCCAGCGGCCATTGCGTACATGAGCGTTGAAAAGTTCATACAAAATATGATTCTCCTTGTCTACGGCCAGAACGTGGGAATCACCCGTTCCATTTCCTTCTATAGGGGCCGATAAGGGAATGGCGTAGGGCCCTTTATCACTTTCATCACCATAATCGGTAAAATATACAGATACCTTAGGCTGTGCACTACAAACGGCTACATAGGGAATCCCAATAGGCGACCCTTCCCAGGTGCCGCTGCCAAAGTCGGCTTTGATGGAGTTGGCACTGAATGCGGCCGTGATCTGACTGCTGGCCGGATCCAATGGTGCCGTTGAAATATCCGTGTTCCAGGGATTGTCCGCCGGAAAGATGGCCATCGATTCCAGGTCTGCCTTAGTTGCTGCACACGCTCCTACAGGTTCAGGAGCGGTTTCCGGATCGTTATCCGGCGCAGGCTTTTTGCAGGAAACCCAAAGAGTTGAAATCAGGAGGACAATTAAAGTGTTTTTCATAGGTTGACGTTTGGGAGCAGTGAAAAGCTGACAGATTACTCGGCTTTTTCCTTGATTAAAGAAAGATCATTCAGATCGATCTGCATAGGTAATAACCCAATTTTCACCACCGCTTTTTTACCACGTATTTCCAACACCTCTCCCACCTGAAGGTTCTTTTTCATTTTCACCTTATCCCCGATCTTAACGTCCCCCTGTACCTCTTCATATTTGCTATCCAGCTGCTTCTGCTTCTTGCTCACCACTTTTTGCTCATTCTTTTTAAAGAGCAGGGAGAACATTTCCTTGATAACCTTATTCTTATCTTCCGTCTTTTTCCATTCGATCAGTAGCTGCTTGAGCTTTCGCTCCATATCTTTCAGGTAGGTAATACGGTCTTCGGTAATTTTGTTTTGTTGCTTCAATAATTCCACCTGCTGGCGATGCCGCTCCCGGTCCATAACGGTTTCCATCTCTTTCTTCAGCCGCTCATTCTCCTTTAGTAGCCGCTGCAGATCCTTTTCCTTTACCTGAACGGCCTGAAGATCCTGCTCCGTCCTGTTCAGTAATTTATCGAGGCGGAAATGATCTTCATCCACCAGCCCCCGGGCCCTGTCGATCAGCCGCTTTTCCAGTCCGATCCGTTCAGCGATAGAAAAGGTATAGGAACTACCCGGCTTCCCGACAATAAGCTTATAGAGGGGTAGCAGGTTCTTCTCATCAAAGGCCATAGCGCCGTTTACGATTCCGGCTGTTTTATTGGCCATCACCTTCAGGTTCAGATAATGGGTGGTTACAATACCCAAGGCGTGTTTTCGCGCCAGCTCTTCCAGAATTACCTCAGCGAAGGCGCCCCCCAGATTAGGATCACTGCCGCTCCCCAGTTCATCAATGAAGAACAGCGTGCGACCGTTGGCATTTTCCATGAAGTATTTCATGCTCAGCAAATGGCTGCTGTAGGTACTCAGTTCAAATTCAAGGCTTTGGGTATCGCCAATGTGAATCATGAGCTGTTTGAAGATGCCGAAACTGGAAGACGGATGTACAGGCACCAGCAACCCGCTTTGTACCATCATTTGAAGCAGTCCAACCGTTTTCATCGTCACCGTTTTACCACCGGCATTGGGTCCGCTGATTACCAGGATGCGGCTTTTATCTTCCAGTGTTATATCTACCGGAATGGTAGGCTTGCCGGTTTTCTTGTTATAGAGGTATAAAAGCGGATGGCAGGACTTTACCAGGTTGACATGGGCCTTATCAGTCACAACCGGGAATTCTCCTTTGATATCAATGGCAAACGCAGCCTTGGCCCGGATAAAATCATATTCTCCTACTATGGAATGGTAGGTTGTAAGTAAGGGAGCGTAGATCGAAAGTTCCTTCGTTACTTGCTTCAGAATGCGGTACACCTCTTTTCGCTCGGATATCTCCAGCTCGTGGATGGCATTATTGAGCTCTATGGTTTCTTCCGGTTCTATAAAGCTGGTACGGCGGCTATCGCTTTCTCCATGCAGAATACCCTTGACCATTCTTTTTTGCTCGGCGAATACGGCCACTACCCTTCTGCCGCTCATAAAGCTTTCTTCGATATCGGCCAGGTAACCTTGCTTATTCAGCTTGCCTATGATTCGCTCAAAGGTTTTCCGGAGCTCATTCCTTTTACGGTATAGACCCATGCGGATAGATGCCAGTTCTTCGGATGCCTGATCCTTGACCGCACCACTGTCATCAATAACAGCATGGATCATTTCAAGGATGGCCTTTTCATAATAGGTATCGCTGATCACTTCCGTTAATCCGGAATAACTGATTCTTCTTTCTGCATCGAACCACCGGAAAATGCTTTCCAGGCTGGTTGCCAGCTTGCGTATGGATAATAGCTGCTCGCCACTAAGTAAGGCTCCCTCTATACTCAGTAACCGCAGTTCTTTCTGAAGATTCAACACATACTCATTCGGGAAATAAATACCATTCTGGAGCAATTGCCGGTATTCATGCGATTGTTTCAGTTCACGATCTATATAGTCCTTTCGGGTATGGATCCGCAATTCTTCAGCTTTTGATTTCGCATATTCTGAACGGCATTTCTCGTGTAGCAAACCTTTTATTTTATCAAACTCCAACTGTACAGAAGCCGATTCCGGATAGATTTTCATGCAATTACTTCTCTCTGTGTATATTTAAGCGAACAAAGGTAAAGCCAATCTTCCATCCAAATTCCTGTCAAACCCGTATCCAAACCTTGTGTTAAAACTTATTTCTTGGCTTTTCCTTTTCTCATTAGAGGTAGACATTTGTGAACCAAGTAATCGTATGATCACGAAAACAATCTTATCGCTTTTTGGATTTTGGACCTTACTCTCCTGTAATTCGGAAAAAACGTATAATTCCATGAGTGCATCTTTACTCAATTCCAATATGGAGCGGACCGATACGGATACGGCCACATTCGGGACCGGATGCTTCTGGTGTACCGAAGCGATCTTTGAACAGCTGAATGGGGTGCTGAATGTCACATCAGGTTATTCCGGCGGTAACGTTGCGAATCCTACCTATAAAGCGGTTTGTACCGGTGAAACCGGTCATACCGAATGCGTGCAGGTGATCTATGAACCCAAAAAGATCAGTTACGATGAATTGCTGGAAGTCTTTTTCCAGGTTCATGACCCAACCAGCCTGAACCGCCAGGGTGCCGATGTAGGTACCCAGTACCGCAGTGCTATTTTCTATCATAATGCAGATCAGAAGCAGAAAGCGGAGTATTATAAAAATGAGTTGAATAAGAATGGCGCCTTTGACAAGCCTATTGTTACTGAAGTGACTTCCTTCGATAAATTTTATCCGGCCGAAGACTATCATCAGGAATACTATGAGAATAATAAGAACACGAATCCTTACTGTTCTGTAGTAATACGTCCCAAACTGGAAAAGTTCCAGAAAGTTTTCGCCCATAAGCTGAAAAATAACAATTGATGTATATTGTTGTGCCAAGCGCAACCCTATACAAATGAAACAGCTGCTTTATTTCTTCCTATTAATAAGCGTTCAACCGGTATTTGCTCAGAAAGGAGTACCGGTCGTCAAAATTCTCACCCAGGGCACCAAAACTTCCTTGCGGGGTCTCAGCGTTGTCAATAATCAGGTGGTTTGGGTCAGCGGCAGTAACGGAACCATCGGAAAATCAACCAACAGTGGTAAAGACTGGCGCTGGGTCACGGTAAAGGGTTTTGAAAAGACCGATTTCCGTGATATTGAAGCTTTCGATGCTACCAATGCCATTATTATGGCTGCCGGAGAACCGGCTTACATCTTAAGAACTACAGACGGAGGCGATTCCTGGAAAGTGGTGTATGAGAACAAGACCAAAGGCATGTTCCTAGATGCTATGGAATTTTGGAATAGTCAGTCCGGAATTGTTATCGGCGATCCCATGAACGGTAAATTCTTTATTGCCCGCAGCTTTGATGGTGGAAGTACCTGGAAAGAAATTCCCGACGAATTCAAGCCCGTCGCTGATAGCGGGGAAGCCTGTTTTGCTGCCAGCGGCACCAATATCAGGGCACTGGATAAGGATGAGGCGGTATTTGTTTCAGGCGGTCTGAAATCCTCCATATTCATAAGAGATACGAAAGCTACCTTGCCGCTCATTCAGGGCAAAGAAACAACCGGGGCCAATTCCATAGCAGTATGGGACCGGTTTCAAAGGAATGGGGGAAAAAGGCTGGTGGTGGTGGGCGGTGACTTCAATGCAGATTCCAGCTCATTCAAAAATTGTTTTTACAGTACCGATAGAGGAAAAACCTGGAAACCGTCTAAAACACCCCCACATGGTTACCGAAGCTGTGTTGAATTCCTCACCGAAAAGCAATTAGTCACCTGCGGCCTCACAGGAGTCGATTATAGCTTCGATACCGGATTTACCTGGCAATTGATCTCAAAAGAAAGCTTTCACGTAACACGGATTGCCAAGTTCGGTACGGCCGTTTACCTGGCAGGCAGTAATGGGAAAGTGGCAAGATTGGAATACGACGGTAAGATCAGAAAATAGGGAATTCTATAAGCCCTTATTACTATCATTTGTCTGATGGATGATACTTCTTCAGGTAAGTATTTCACAAATTTGCCCAAATTATTAATATGATCGCTGTTACCAGAAATAGAAAAGAGGTCTTTCTCAGACAGCTGGGAACTGCCGATATGGACCATCTGGTGGCTTATCTGAATTCACTCTCATTAGCGACCCGATCACAATTTCAACCGCATGAGTTTTCAAGAGAAAGCGTTCAGGAAATTTTGAATACTCAGGATATTACAGCTTATGGTGCGGAGCATTTTGAAACAGGTGACCTGATTGCTTATGCACTGATCAAAAAAGGGATGCTGGAACATGATCGGGAACGCCTCGAATCATATGGCCTTAAAGCTACTATCGAAACAGATGCCACCCTTGCGCCATCCGTGGCGGATGCCTGGCAGAACTATGGTGTTGGCAATCTTCTGTTACAGTTCATACTTTCCGATTTAAAACGTTCGTCCGTGAACAGGATCTTTTTATGGGGAGGCGTACAGGCACAGAATGACAGAGCCATTCATTTCTATGAAAAGAATGGCTTTCGTCGTCTGGGAACATTTCAATACCAAGGTGACAATCTGGATATGATGCTCAGACTTGCAGAATGAACTCAGTCCTTGAATTTCTTCTTTAGTTCCTGAAGTTTACTTTGAAAGGGATTCATCGGTTCCGGCTTTTTGGAGGGCATCTTACCAATAGAGGATGTCATTCGTTTTTGAGTTGATTCATCTTTTGGTTGGCTTGTTTTCATGGTAAGTCCAATGCGCTTCCTTGTCACATCTACTTCCGTTACGGTCACCATTACTTTCTGATTCAGCTTTACCACTTCGTTAGGGTCAGTAATGTACTTGTTGCTCATCTGTGAAAGATGCACCAGTCCATCCTGTTTAACACCTATATCTACAAATGCTCCGAAATTGGTAATGTTCGTGATAATACCAGGAACGGTCATACCTGGTTTCACATCAGTGATCGATTTGATGCTGGCATCAAATTGAAATTCCTCGATAGGCGCTCTTGGATCACGTCCCGGTTTTTCCAGTTCCTTCAAAATATCTTCAATGGTAAAATCGCCGATACTTTCCGTTATATATTTTCTTTTATCAATTTGCTTGCGCAGGTCATTTCGTTTGATCAGCTCTTCCAGGGTAGCCTGTACATCTTTTGCCATTTGCTCTACCAGGCCATAACTTTCAGGATGCACCGACGAATTGTCAAGTGGATTCGAGGCACCGGGTATCCTGAGAAATCCCGCACATTGTTCAAAAGTCTTTGGTCCCATAAGTGGAACCTTGCGTAAAGCTTCGCGGCTTGTAAATGGACCGTTCTGAAGCCGGTAATTGACAATGTTCTGAGCCAGCGTTCCTGTTATACCGGATACATATTGCAGTAAATGCTTTGACGCCGTATTTACATCAACCCCCACAAAATTCACAGCACTTTCCACTACCCTGTCCAGACCCTGCTTTAATTTCACCTGGTTCACATCGTGCTGATATTGACCAACACCAATGGATTTCGGATCGATTTTTACCAGTTCACTGAGTGGATCCAGTAAGCGCCTGCCGATGCTGACAGCTCCCCTTACCGTTACGTCATGGTCGGGAAATTCTTCCCGGGCCACTTCCGATGCGGAATAGATAGAGGCACCGCTTTCATTGACCTGGAAAACGCTGATGTGCTTCCCAAAATCGATACTCCGAACCAGTTGCTCAGTTTCCCGACCTGCGGTACCGTTCCCGATCCCGATGGCCTCGATGTCAAATTTTGCCGCCAGCTTTTTAAGTTCCGTCACACTTTCCTGCCATTGATTCTGTGGAGGATGCGGATAAATTGCGGAATTGTATACCAGATTTCCCTGTGCATCCAGGCAAACTAATTTGCACCCTGTCCGATATCCGGGATCAAGCGCCAATACTCTTTTGGAACCGAGAGGCGAAGCGAGTAATAATTGCCGTAAGTTTTCGGTAAATACATGGATGGCTTCTTCATCTGCTTTATTCTTACTCAACAAACGGAATTCGTTTTCTATAGAAGATTTCAACAATCGATTATAGCAATCCTCAATCGCTTTCCGTACTTCCATAGCTGCAGGATTGGAAGATTTGATGAATAACCGCTCCAGCGTTTCTACTGCCAATTCCTTGTCTATACTGATATCCATCATTAGAAATCCTTCCTTTTCCCCCCGGCGTATGGCCAGTATACGGTGCGATGGGCTATTGGACAACAGTTCCTTATAATCAAAATAATCGCGGTATTTCTGTGCTTCCTCTTCCTCTTTTTTGGTGCTCACCACTTTTGATGACAGGCTTGCCGTTTCTGTAAACAATTGGCGCACCTTATTTCTTGCCTGTTCATTTTCGCTGATCCACTCAGCCATAATATCCCGGGCACCCTGAAGGGCCTCTTTAACATCTTTAACCTGTTCAGTAATAAAAGTTGAGGCAAGGGCTTCTATGTCCTGGGAAGTTTGATCATATAGTTGTTTGGCTAACGGTTCCAGCCCTTTTTCAATAGCCTGTGTTGCGCGGGTCTTTCTTTTGGGTTTGAAAGGAAGATAAAGGTCTTCCAATATTGTTGCGCTAAAACAATTTTCGATGCGGGTCTTCAGTTCCGGAGTCAGCTTGCCTTGCTCCTCTATAGTTTTTAATACGGTTTCTTTTCTTTTATCCAGCTCCTTGAAATAAGCGATCTCTTCCACTACATTTCCTATAACTACCTCATCCAGATTGCCGGTGGCTTCCTTCCTGTATCGCGACATAAAGGGAATGGTAGCTCCTTCGCTTTGCATCTGGTCGATACTCGAAACTTGCCTGGTTGATAAATTCAATTTTCCAGCGATCTCTTGTATATATTTCTGTTCCATATTTTCAGATGTAAGGATTTTTGAGGGCGCAAATCTAAGGAGCAAGAAGGAACTATCACATTTTGTTTTCACACGGAAAAATGCTTTTCCCTTTGGGAAATGAACTAATTGAATACGCTTAAATTCTTACATATTAATTAATATTACTGAATAGCGTATCATTAAACCGCAGTTACCACGCTTCATGTTAATAAACGTTAAAGCATTGATAACTAATTACGTTTTCGTAGTCTCTTCTTTAGTAAATTTCGTCCTTTATTTTCTTGACCAATCATTTCACATTAAAATCAAACACATGAATCGAAGCGTTGCAGCTGTTATCGCAACCAGCTTGTTACTTTCCAGCGCCGTTGGGATGGCACAGGTTACCCCATCTCAGGGCAATGGAGCACCAGGAGGGAATTTTCCGGGTGGAAGCCGAACGGCCTCTACCGGTCCTAAGCCCTATTCTGAAATCATTACTTCCAAAGCCAAAACAGAGAAAGGATTATTTGTCACACACCGTGTGGATGACAAATTCTATTTCGAGCTTCCCGATTCCATCCTGAACAGAGAGATACTGGTGGTGAACCGCATCTCCAAGGCTCCTGCCGGGGCCAGAGCTGGGTTCCTCGGCTATGCCGGCGATCAGATTGCCGACAATGTGATCTCTTTTGAAAAAGGACCGAATAATAAGATCTTCATGAGAAGTCTTTCCTATCAGGAAATGGGTCGCGATTCTGCCGGTATGTATCAATCTGTCCGGAATTCCAATTTGCAACCCATTGCAGCTTCTTTTGATATCAAGGCGTTCTCTAATGATTCCATTTCACATACCAGGGGATCTGTTATTGAAGTAACTGATTACCTGATGGGCGATAACGATATTTTATTCTTTGACGCCCGCGTAAAGCGTTCTTTAGGACTGACCCAGTACCAAAGGGATAACTCTTATATTACGGAAGTTCGCTCTTTCCCGAACAATGT
>DATAHC010000536.1:0-5610 GCA_036263415.1 Flavisolibacter sp. | reverse complement strand
CAGCCTGACACGTATAAAAGAATCTATCATTTACGATACATCACGCCTTCCCGCATCACGAATGGTGTTTTTACAAAACCGGATGAAATGGTGGATACGGCTTTCATCAATAAGAAGTATATCGGGGCGGAACTGACGTCTATCTTCAAGAACAGGGATTATAAGATCTATTCCAATATCGTTACCACGAAAATGGCCGTTCAACCCAAAAGGATTTTATTGATCATCGGGGTAGCGCATATCGGTTCGCTGAGGAGTATATTCAGAGATGATCCGGAATTCGAGCTGGTCGATATCAACAAATACCTGCACTGAGCACGCATACCGGTTGGAAAACCAGCACGGGCTTAATCGGGGATCAGGCTGATGGGTATGATCAGTTCCCATTTATTTCGGTAACCGGAGAAATCAGCATCCAGCAGGTAGCTGTAGCGGATTCCGAACGATACCGGCAGCTGGTTCCACCATTTGGTATCGAAATAGAGCTCACCCCCGGTACTCCTCAGATCGCGGCTCTGGCTTTTATCTCTGGAATAGATCCGGGTCAGGTCATAGAAAACATTGCCCCTGATCCTTTGAAAATAAACAATACTGGCCAACCCCAGGTCCGGATAAGCAATGGGAAAGTGATAATTGGCGGCAGCTTTCCACATTCTGGAATAATAGTAATCGGGATAACCTCTCGAATTGGAAAACCTGTTGCTGAATATGATATTGGAGGTATCGGTTTCCTGTACCGATCCTGCCAGTACAATACTATGATTGCCGGGAGCTGGAAGATAGATCTGGCCATTGCCCAGAAACTGGTAGCCTTCCCTGCTGAGAGCATGACGGTGGTAAAGGGCTGCTGCATAACCCAGCTTTGGGTAAATATGCTGGACGGCTCTGGGCAGCAGCTGTGTCCAGGTCAGGAAATGCTGGAGATAGTTCACCGTTCTTCCCGTAATAACAGATTTGGAGGCCCCTGTGGGAACGGTCTTATTATGTACAAAATCGGATCCGGCGTTCAGGTATTTATAGGTTTTCCCTTTTGTAAAATTAAGCGGTACGGAAAGTCCGATGCGGGCTTCGAGCTGATCCAGGGTCACCGTTTGACCGGAAAAAGGAAGGTGGCGGTTAAACGTATATTCCAGTCCGCCATTGATGGCGGTAAATAAACCTCCATAGCTTCCGTTCCACCCGGCTCCGTGTGAATCTTCATTTTGATTATAGCGGTAGAACAGCGTGTTGGAAAACGTATTCAGGATATTATTACCATATAAGGAAAATGTGAACTCCGGATCTTCATAATCCGGTGCCCAGCTGTGAAAATTAAAAAGGTTTTTACTTTGTGGGTAACGCTTTTCTGCAAATCGTTCCCAGAAGGGTTGCAGCGCTCCGCTTAAGGCTATAGGGTAAGGGGCCCTGTGCAGGGAAAGACGGTCGGCTGTTAATTCCGGAAAGGCGCTTCCTTTTAAAGCCAGTTTTTGCAACACATTTCCCTGGGCGGTGAAATGCGTATAGACAAGGCTGTCGCCATATACGGAAGGATAATAATTACCCGTCAGGTCTTTCGTCAGTTGAAGCACTTTATGGGTTCTGGTATCTATGCTGTAGAGATCATCATTACCATCGTAATTAGCCGTATAATAAACTATTCCGTTCGATACGGATGGCAGGCCGGCTGTGGCCATGGACCAGGGTGTCAGAAGCTCCCAGGCGCCGCTTTGCAGGTTCAGCTGTTGCAAAGCCATCTTCGAATCAGGTGTTCGCGTTCCGACCACGATCGTTTGTGCATCGATGAACCGTGGGTTGGTATAGTAATAATCCTGTACAGATGGAAAGCTTTTGAGTACGGCACCGGTAGCCGCATCCAGCAGGCGTAGTTCTGTCTGAAGGGAATCATTGATGCGTATGGCAATCAGGCTCTTTCCATCAGGTGAAAGATCGGGCGTATAATATTTCTGCCGGGAACTGATCCGTCTTTCTTTCCCGGTAGCCATGTCCAGCAGCACCAGGTCGCTGTAATCTACCGATCCCCATCTGGGATGTGTACTGTAGGCCGTATAGGCAAGGATGCCGTTCCGGTAACTGAACCACTCCTCCGTGCTGATGGATTGCAGGGATACTTTATGCTCCTTACCTCCTTGCTGTAAATAAAAAGCCGGCAGCTTATTATAGGCCGTTTTCAGGTAAACGAGAGAATCTTTCCCGGTATATATGGGATTGTAATAGCGGGTCACGGTACGGTTTTTCGTTGCAGGTACAGCTGATTCCGGCAGCTCCTTTTTGTAAAAATCCAATGCCTGCTGCCGGAAGGTGGTGTAGTCCTTTCCGGAATAGTGGGTGATGGCCTTCTGAAACGGGTAGAACAGGCCTTTGAAAGCACTGGCATCCTGGGTCACCTTCTTCCAGAAGTCCGCTCCATAGGTCATATATCCATAATTGGTCAGCAGGTAGCCAAGCTGGTAATGATTGGGCACATAATCCTTCAAAGAGCCGTTCCGCAGCTTCTGCCAGTTATAATGCCTGCCTTCCAGCCACAAGGCTCGGTACCCACTGAGAAAATAGGAAAGCCTCCCCCTGCCCTGTTCCGACAAAGCGGTTTCAGTATGTACCGCATCACCTTCAAAAAACCAGTCGGGAATAGTTATGGCATTGGCAAATGCCTGTCCCTGCTCACCAAATAAATAATAAAATCCTTTACTGATACCCCTTCTGAAATTGTTGTATTGCTGCACATGCCGGTATTCATGCAGGGCCAGGTTATCCTGCCAGGGCAGGTTGCCAAAGTCAAATATATTGGAGCCGGGAACCAGGTAATACTCACTGCGGAATGGGGCCAGTGCCACATAGCCATTGGCTTGTGTGGTTCTGCTTTGCAGAACCACATTTATCTTTCGAAGGTTGTTGCCTAGAGAAGCGGGCGTGTCAAGGGCAGCCTTATGGATCAGGGAAGCAATTCGCGCTGCCTGCTCTTCCGCTCCCCTGATAAAAATAATGCGTGCCGTATCGCTATCGATCTGCTTCCATTTCGTGGAGGGCGGGAAGCCGCCGAATTGCTGAGAAAAGGCAGGACCGCACAACAGGAGGGCCAGCAATGAAAAAAGCAGCACGATGTGTTTCATGAAGATCAGGGTTATAGTTTTCAGAACAGGACTAATTAATGAGCATGCATGCTCAGTTTGCGCGCGATCTCCTCTCCCATTCCGTCAGAAGAATAGCCGTACCCATTCACCAGGATGCCTTTTAGACCACCTGCCGATTCAATACCGTATACGATCGCTTCATCGGCAGGATCGCTGTCGCCTTCAAAACGATAGACTTCCCGGATATCGAATTCATTCGCCCTAAACCGTTGCGTATTACAGACGAGGCAATTTTCGGCGAGATTAAAATCTTCCGTATAGCCCCGCTGCTTCAGATCGTCGATAGCATGCGAAGGCGATTCATATTGATACATAAGAGTGCTTTACTTTCTAAATCGTATGAGGGAACAAAACGGTACTTCAATAATAAGCTACACTTTTCAAAATTCACCTTTGACCTTTCACGTTTGACGTTTCACCGTTCCCCTTTCAAGTTACCGAATCTTCCGCTGACCTTAGTAGACTAACTGGTGTGTCTGCTTGATAATGCCCATCACAAAAACGCTCTGCACATTTCCCACATTATCCAGCTGGCTCAGCTTGTTCACATGAAAATTATAGTAATCATCCATATTCTCTGCCACTACCTTCAGCATAAAATCAAATTCTCCTGAAATGGTCAGGCATTCAATCACCTCATTCAGCTCCAGGATGGTCCTGATAAACTTGTCTCCGGCATTCTTGCTGTGCTGTCGCAGGGAAACATAACAAATGACCATAAGTCCCTTCTTTACCTTGGCGCCGTTGACAATGGTAGCATACTGGCGGATGACCCCGTTTTCCTCCATCCTTTTGATGCGCTCGTGTACCGGCGTAGTGCTGAGGTGCACCGCATCGGCTATCTCCCGGATAGTGCTGCGGGCATTCAGCTGCAGGATCCTGAGAATGGCCAGATCGGTTTTATCGAGGGCAGTCATTTCTTCTTTTTGGACGGCTTTTGCCATAGGGAAATAGAGTTTTATCCTGTTAAATGATCGAAAAATACAACTTTATTCCAAATGCATTACAGGATTTAGAATTTTCTACTACAAACTATACCTTTACGGCGCTGTAAGTGAAAACAACTAAATCAATCGCTTCAGCAACCTTAAACTTTAAACTTTTAACATGTCAACGATCACCAAATCAAACATCAATTTTGCTTTACCGCATAAGGTAAAGGACATGAGCCTGGCAGAATGGGGCCGTAAAGAAATCCGTCTGGCGGAAGCTGAAATGCCCGGTCTGATGGCTATCCGTGAAGAGTACGGACCTTCCCAGCCGCTGAAAGGCGCCCGCATTGCCGGTTGCCTGCACATGACCATTCAAACGGCTGTGCTGATCGAAACCCTTGTAGCCCTGGGTGCCGAAGTGAAATGGAGCTCCTGTAATATCTTCTCTACGCAGGATCATGCCGCCGCTGCTATCGCTGCTGCCGGTATCGGTGTATTTGCCTGGAAAGGACAGTCCATTGAAGAAGCTGACTGGTGTATCGAGCAGACCCTGTTCTTCGGTGCTGCTGACCGTCCTCTGAATATGATCCTGGATGATGGTGGCGACCTTACCAATATTGTTCTGGATAAATACCCGGAGCTGGTTCAGTATATCGGTGGTATCTCTGAAGAGACTACAACCGGTGTTCACCGCCTGTACGAAAGAATGGCCAAGGGTACCTTACCGGTTCCTTGTATCAATGTGAACGACTCTGTTACCAAATCGAAGTTCGATAACAAATACGGTTGTAAAGAATCACTGGTGGATGCCATCCGCCGCGCTACGGATGTAATGATGGCCGGTAAAGTGGCTGTTGTTGGTAGCTATGGCGACGTAGGTAAAGGTTCCGCTGCTTCACTGAAAGGCGCCGGCTGCCGCGTGATCGTTACCGAAGTAGATCCGATCTGCGCCCTGCAGGCTGCTATGGACGGATTTGAAGTAAAGAAAATGGTTGATGCAGTTAAAGAAGCGGATATCATCGTTACGGCTTCCGGTTGCCGCGACCTCATCACGGAAAAGCATTTCCGCCTGATGAAAGACAAGGCGATCGTTTGTAACATCGGTCACTTCGATATCGAGATCGACATGGCCTGGTTGAACGAGAACTATGGTCATACAAAAGATACCATCAAACCTCAGGTGGATATCTACAACATCGAAGGTAAAGATGTGATCATCCTTGCCGAAGGCCGCCTGGTGAACCTGGGTTGCGCTACCGGTCACCCTTCTTTCGTAATGTCGAACTCTTTCTCTAACCAGACCCTGGCGCAGATTGAACTATACACCAATGGTAAGAACTACGAGAATAAAGTTTATGTGCTGCCAAAGCACCTCGATGAGAAAGTAGCCCGCCTCCACCTGGCCAAGATCGGCGTGGAGCTGGACGAACTGACCGATGCACAGGCTGACTACCTCGGCCTTTCCAAAAACGGTCCTTTCAAACCCGAGCACTACAGATATTAATGGGAACATTTATAAAAAAAAGCCCTGCTGCAAAGCGGGGCTTTTT
>DATAHC010000535.1:0-4633 GCA_036263415.1 Flavisolibacter sp. | reverse complement strand
TTTCTAAACTATTTCATATTCACTTATGCCATTGTCTCCTATTTTACTATCGTTGAGGAATATAATCATAAAAAGAATTATACCTATAAAGGGATACTTCTACTTAGCACTACCACTTTTTTGATTAAAAGCAAAAAATATTAATTAATTGTTTACTGGTTGTCATACTGAAAACTATATCGACTTTAATATTGCGCCTCAAATTATATAGTTATGAAAAGAATTTTATTTGCAATCGTATTGGGATCTGTAGCTTCAGCAGCGTCCGCACAGATCAAACAAGGCAACTGGCTGGTAGGTGGTAACACAGAGTTCAGCTTTGACAAACAGGGCCACACCAAAACCTCTTCCTTCGAGCTGAATCCGAATGTTGGCTACTTCGTATGGGATAAGCTGGCAGGTGGACTGAGGGTGAACCTGCAGACTGAAAAAACAACGTTTCAGGTAGATCCGGATGTAAAGCAGAATACCCTGCTGATCGCTCCTTTTGTACGCTACTATTTTCTTCCGGCAGATCAGAAAGTAAACCTCCTGGTAGATGGTAGCTACGGATTTGGCAGCACCAAATTCGGTTCCTCACCTGCTGCCTCTGTAAATGGTTATGAGATCAGGGGTGGCGTTCCATTCTTCCTGAATCCGCATACGGCATTGGAATTTACTGTTGGCTATGCCTCCTATAAAACCGAAGGTTTAGCGGATAGAAACAATACAGTAAACGTAGGTGTTGGCTTCCAGATCCACTTAGGTGGCAGTCATGGTGCTGATAAAAAATAATGATCCCTATGCTTTTCCAAAAAAAAGGTGCTGAATCAGCACCTTTTTTATTTAGTAATCTTTAAATACCATCACTCTCCCCTCTCAAAAACGCATAGCGGTAATCGGTAGGAGGAACAAAGGTTTCCTTTATAGTCCGCGCACTTAACCAGCGGTACAGGTTCAGCATGGATCCCGCCTTGTCATTGGTTCCGCTGGCGCGGGCACCCCCGAAAGGCTGTTGTCCCACAACCGCGCCGGTTGGCTTATCATTGATATAGAAATTACCGGCTGCATTGCGCAATACATACGTAGCCAGCTCCACAGCATAGCGGTCCTGGGCAATTACAGATCCCGTCAGCGCATAAGGAGAAGTCGTATCAACCAGGTGAAGGGTCTCTTCAAACTTTGCCGCATCATATACGTGTATGGTCAGCACCGGGCCAAAGATCTCTTCGCACATGGTTACATACTTCGGGTTCAGGGCTTCTATAACGGTAGGCTTGATGAAATACCCTTTCGATTTATCAAAAGTTCCGCCCACCAGTATCCGCGCATCCGGATCATCCTTGGCATTAATGATATAAGTGGCGATCTTATCAAAGCTCCTTTCATCGATCACGGCATTCACGAAGTTGCCGAAATCATCTACCGGGCCAACTTTAAAGCTATTCACCCCTTCCACCAGCAGGCGCTTCACTTCTTCGGCCATGTTGGAAGGAATATAGGCCCTGGAGGCTGCGGAACATTTTTGTCCCTGGTATTCAAAGGCGCCTCTCAGCAGTGCGGTTGCCACTACCTGCGGGTCGGCCGATTGATGAGCGATCACAAAATCCTTTCCGCCGGTCTCTCCAACAATCCGGGGGTACGTACGGTAGTTCGGAATGTTCTCGCCAATGGTCTTCCACATGCTGTTGAAAACGCCTGTGGACCCTGTGAAATGCACGCCGGCAAAATCACGGTGCGCGAAGCAAACCTTACCCAAGGTTGGACCATCCACGTAAATCAGGTTGATCACCCCGTCCGGAAGCCCGGCTTCTTTCAGGATCCGCATGAACATCTGCGCGGAATAGATCTGTGTATTGGCAGGCTTCCAAACCACTACATTGCCACACATGGCGGCACTGGTAGGCAGGTTACCTCCGATAGCGGTAAAATTGAACGGCGTAACAGCCAGCACAAAGCCCTCCAGGGGGCGCCATTCCAGGCGGTTATGCATACCGGTGGCACTGATGGGTTGCTGTTTATAGATCTCACTCAGGAAATGCACATTGAAACGCAGGAAGTCGATCAGTTCACACGCGCTGTCAATCTCAGCCTGGTAGGCATTCTTACTTTGTCCCAGCATGGTGGTACCGTTCATATAATAACGGTACTTGGCGGAGATCAGGTCAGCCGCCCTCAGAAATATATTAGCCCGGTTCTCCCAGCTCATATCGGCCCAGGCCTGTTTTGCTTTCAGAGCGGCCTCTATAGCCTGGTGAACGTGCGCTTCCTCTCCAACATGAAAATGCCCCAGCACATGAAGGGTTTCATGCGGCGGATGGATCGGCTGCGTTTTGGCCGTACGCACTTCCTCCGAACCGATATACATGGGAATATCCATGTGCTGACCTTTCAGGTCGGCCAATGCCTTTTTCAATGCGGTGCGCTCGGCAGATCCCGGAGCATAGCTGTGTACCGGTTCATTCACCGGCAGGGGGTATGAAAAGTATCCTTGATTCATATGGCTGTTCTGTTTCTTATGTTTCTAATATCAGTAATCCGTCAGGCTTCCGCTTCTTTTTCCATCATCAGATAGGCTTTGATGAATCCATCCAGGTCGCCATCCATAACGGGCCCCACATTACCTACTTCATAATCCGTTCGGTGATCCTTGATCATTTTATAAGGATGGAAGACATAGCTTCTGATCTGGCTGCCCCACTCGATCTTTTTCTTATTGGCATTGGCGGCGTTCTTCAGTTCCTCGCGCTTGCGAAGCTCTTCCTCATACAAACGGCTTTTCAGCATCTGCATGGCCTTTTCACGGTTGCCGATCTGGGACCGCTCAGTCTGGCAAACCACCACAATACCAGTTGGGATATGGGTAAGGAATACCTTGGTCTCCACCTTGTTCACGTTCTGTCCACCGGCGCCCCCGCTTCGGGCGGTCTCCATTTTCACTTCACTGTCTTTCACCTCGATATTGATGGAATCATCTACCAGGGGATATACAAAGATGGAAGCAAAGGAAGTATGCCTTCGTGCGTTGGAGTCAAATGGCGAGATCCGCACCAGGCGATGCACGCCGCTTTCCGCTTTCAGAAAGCCATAGGCAAATGCCCCGTCGAACTGAAGCGTACAGGTCTTTATACCCGCACCGTCGCCATCAACCCAATCGAGAATGGTAACGTTCCAGCCCTGCTTTTCGCCATACATACGGTACATGCGGGCCAGTATCTCGGCCCAGTCCTGGCTTTCAGTGCCTCCGGCTCCGGAATTGATCTGCAATACGGCCGGAAGCTCATCCTCCGGCTGGTTGAGTGTGCTTTTGAACTCGGCCTCTTCAATGGTCTGAATGGCCTTATTGTAGGCAGCCCTTACGTCTTCCTCATTCCCTTCCCCTTCTTTCCAGAATTCGAAGAGCACGGCAAAGTCCTCCACATCGGTTTCCACCTGCTCATACAGGTGCACCCAATATTCATTGACCTTAATTTCCTTTAAAATGGAAGTGGCCCGGGCATTATCGTCCCAGAAGCCGGGAGAAAGTGATAACTGTTTATCCTGATTTATCTTATCAGTCCGGTTATCGACGTCAAAGAAACCTCCTCAGGACAACCACTCGGTCCCTCATATCTTTCAAATATTCTTGTGTCATAGCGGCGCAAAGATAAGGAACGGGAGAGATTATGGCAGATGTCAGATTTCAGATGTCAGATGTATGTCTGATGTAGGATGTCTGATGTCTGATTTGTTTTAGGGCACCTGCCAGGCTTTTTTACCAGCTGGCGTAATGGAACCACGAAGACACGAAGGAAATGTGCCGATTGTCAATATGACAATGGGCCAATTGAACAGCCAGCTTACAGTTTGTGATTCCAAGATTAACATTGTCATCCCGACGAAGTAGAGATCTTATACGACTGAGCTAATGTAGTATCAGACTGCACGATAGTTCGGGCCGCCATTGCGCGTGTCCGCCTCTGGCGGAAGCGGAGCGAAGCAATCTAGCTTGGAAGCTCTGACTATCTTAATGACTGACTGCATCCATTCGCTGACCGTCATTGCGAGGACGCAGGACGAAGCAATCCCCATGTCCTCCCAGACTGTCCCTACACAGAATCAAAAGCAGGAAAAACCTCTTCCTAAAACTTTTAGTAAACTAAACAGACGCAAAGCCTATAACTGTAAACCACTGGATAGATAATAAAGAAATAGACAGGAATAACAACTTCTCCCACCGCCTTTCCCCTCTACAATACAGATCAACTAATGATCCTTCCAGTCTACTTCAGGAAAATCCAATGGCTACTCCCACCCTAAGGCATGGGGATTCCCTACCTCCTTCTGGGAGGGTCCGGAGCAGCCTAATGGAGACCTAATGGAAGTCTTATGGAAGTGAGAAGGGAGAAGGGGGGCGGAAGCAGCCTTTACCCGTAGTTACTGCGTTGTTACCCCGTTGTATCCCCGTAGTCT
This sequence comes from Flavisolibacter sp., assembly GCA_036263415.1. Lineage (GTDB taxonomy): Bacteria > Bacteroidota > Bacteroidia > Chitinophagales > Chitinophagaceae > Flavisolibacter. The sequence continues at coordinate 202 of DATAHC010000535.1, read as the reverse complement.
CTGGGTATAATCCAGTAGGGAACGACATGAATGATAATGATATATTAAAACGCTGTAATAACATCCCTATAAAGATACGAAATCACGAAGCCCTTTCCTAGTAGAAAGCGAGGTAATCATAAGGAATAAATCGAGGTTAGAGACACCATGGAGGTGCAGGGGATGGCGCCCGTCGTTCCTCCTCGCAATGACGGTCAGATTG
>DATAHC010000534.1:0-4853 GCA_036263415.1 Flavisolibacter sp. | reverse complement strand
CCGCCTCATCGGCGTGCGCTTCACCCACCTCATACCGGGCAACTACCAGATCGACCTGTTCCAGGATACGGACGAAATGATCGGGCTGTATAAAGCGCTCGATAGTGTGAACCACCGTTATGGCCGGTTCCTGGTCATGCGGGCAAGTGGCTTATTGTAATGTACCTGAATTGCAAATCATACTTCTCCTACCGCTATGGGGTGCTTTCTTCGGAAGCCCTGGTAAAGGATGCCGTGGAAATGGGCATCTCCACCCTGGCCCTCACCAATATCAATTCCACCACCGATCACTGGGATTTCCTGGAGCTGTGCCGGCAGGAGGGCATACAGGCTATTCTGGGGGCCGAGATCCGGAATGATGAGCAGTTTCTGTATGTGCTGCTTGCCCGGAATATGGAGGGGGTGCGGGAGATTAATGCCTTCATCACCTTTTACAAACAGTCCGGCGAGCCCTTTCCGGCGCGGCCGGAATGCAGCGAAGCGGTATGGATCATTTACCGTCTGGGTAAAATGGATGCCGCCCGTTTGCGATCGCATGAACTGATAGGGGTAAAAGCAACCGAAGTGAATAAACTTTTCGGCGCCCGGCTGGAGGCCGGTAAATACGTAGTGCTGCAGCCCGTTACGTTTCGCGACAAAAAAGGACATAACCTGCACCGCCTGCTCCGCGCCATTCATAAGAATATCGTGCTGTCGCGACAGGAGGACCGGGACATAGCTTCCGTTTCCGAGGTGTGGATGCCGCCTGCCACCTTGCTGCAGCAGTTCCGGCAATATCCGGCCATCGTCATGAATACCCTGAAGGTGGCTGAAAGCTGTCAGTATGATATAGACTTCAGCACGGACAAGAATAAAAAGACCTTTTCGGCATCGGTTATTGATGATAAGATACTCCTGGAGAAATTAGCCCTGGAGGGAATGGTCTATCGCTTCGGGAAAAGCAACCGCCTGGCCCGGCAGCGGGTGCTGAAAGAGCTGGAGATCATCAACAAGCTTAACTTCAATGCCTATTTTCTGATCACCTGGGACCTGATCCGCTATGCCCAGTCAAGGGGCTTTTATCATGTAGGTCGTGGCAGCGGTGCCAACTCGATCGTAGCGTATTGCCTTCAGATCACCGATGTGAATCCGATTGAGCTCGACCTCTACTTCGAGCGCTTTCTGAATCCCTTCCGGGCCACACCTCCTGATTTCGATATCGATTTTTCCTGGAAGGACCGGGATGAGGTGATCGACTATGTTTTCAAGCGATACGGAAAAGAGCATGTAGCTCTGTTGGGCATGTACAGTACCTTCCAGTTCAATGCTTCGGTGCGGGAACTGGCCAAGGTGTTCGGATTGCCCAAGGCCGAAGTAGACGCCTTGCTCCGGAATCCGAAAGCCGGCTTCAATGAAGACAAGATACAGCAGCAGATCCTGCACTATGCTGCGATGATGGAAAACCTTCCCAACTACCTGAGCATCCATCCCGGCGGCATGCTGATCAGCCAGGAACCGATCGCACAATATACCGCACTGGAGCTGCCACCCAAAGGTTTCTCCACCACCCAGATCGATATGTTCGTTGCGGAGAAGATCGGGTTGTACAAGCTGGATATTCTTTCCCAGCGGGGACTGGGTCATATCAAGGAAGCCATCAGCATTATCAGGGAGAACAAAGGCATTTCGGTAGATATTCATGCTATCGAGGATTTCAAAAAAGACCCCGCCGTTGCCAGCCAGATCCGGAATGCGGATACCATAGGATGCTTTTATATAGAGAGCCCGGCCATGCGCCACCTGCTGAAGAAGCTGCGGTGCGATGACTATATTACCCTGGTGGCCGCCTCCTCCATCATCCGACCGGGGGTGGCGCAAAGCGGCATGATGCGCGAATACATCTATCGCTTCCATCACCCGGACAGCTTTCAGTATATCCATCCGAAGATGGCTGAGTTGCTGCAAGAGACGTATGGGGTAATGGTGTACCAGGAAGATGTGATCAAGGTGGCACATCATTTTGCCGGACTGGATCTGGCAGAAGCCGACGTACTGCGGCGTGCCATGAGTGGTAAGTACCGGGGACGTAAAGAGATGGACCGCATACGCGACCAGTTCTTTGTGAATTGCAAAGAGCGGAACTATCCGGACGAGATCGCAGCCGAAGTATGGCGCCAGATGGAAAGCTTCAGCGGGTATAGCTTTTCAAAGGCCCATTCGGCTTCTTTTGCAGTAGAAAGTTATCAGAGCCTTTATCTGAAAACCTATTACCCGATGGAATTCATGGTAGCGGTGATCAATAATTTCGGTGGCTTCTATTCCCGCGAGCTTTACTTCCACGAATTGAAAAAGACCGGGGCGCTGCTGCATGCGCCATGCGTGAACCGCAGCGAGGAGCTTACCCATATCCGGGGGATAGATGTATACCTTGGCTTCATCCATATCCAGAACCTGGAAAAGGAAACGATCATCAGAACGCTGGAGGAACGGGCGCGTGGCCTGTATGCCAGTCTTCAGGATTATATCCAGCGCACGGGTATCGGGATTGAACAGATCAATATCCTTGTGCGGATCGGTGCCTTTGCCTTTACCGGCAAAACGAAAAAGCAACTGCTGTGGGAAGCGAACTTCTTGCAGAAAAAGACCCGGCAGGCCTTGCCTTCCGGCGCCGAATTGTTCCGAACCCTGGAGGTAGCCTTCGACCTGCCCGACCTGCCCCAGGAGCCTTATGAAGATCGCTACGACCAGATCGAATTACTGGGCTTTACGCTGGAGGATCCGTTCTCGTTAGCCGATACGGACCTGTCAGGTTATGTTACCGCCAACCGATTGCAGGAGCATGTCGGAGCGATGGTTGATGTCCTGGGCTATTATATAACGTATAAGAATGTGCGAACCAAGAACGGGGCATACATGTTCTTCGGAACTTTTCTCGATGCACATGGCGACTGGATCGACTCCGTTCACTTCCCCGACTCCGCCAACCGACACCTGCTGGAAGGCCCTGGTTTCTATCACCTTCGTGGAAAGGTAACCGAGGAATTCGGCGTTCATACCATTGAAGTACAATGGATGAAGAAGATCGGTTTGAAGCACGACGCATAAAGTCGCCCAGGTACTTGAAGAAGACCCTAATTACCTGTACTTTCACCTCATGCGAAAAAAGATTCTGATCCGGCGCATCTCCTTATTGATCCTCGCTGCGGCTGTTACGTACGGCATCTTCTATGCCTGGTATGCCTTTCCCATCATCAGCGGATTCAGCGCCAAGAATGCCTGCTCCTGCGCCTTCATTCAGGGACGCACGGCGGAACAGATCGGGAAAGAGGAACTGGGCTCCTTTCCCCTCTCCATCGGATCGTTTGAAATAGATAAGAAAGACGGGTCGGTTACCGCAAAAGTCTGGGGCCTGGCCAAACGCAAGGCCATCTTTCGCGAAGGCTGGGGCTGCACACTGGTGAATGAGACTGACGAGGCCACCTTACGCGCACAGGAATTTCCACTGCTGGGTGCCCGCTTGTCACAGGACAGTATAGCCTGGCCGGATGGTGACCTGGCGACTGCCCAATCACTGCCGGCTATGGATAAAGCGCTGGCGGTAGCATTCGAGCCCACATATAAGGAAAAGGAAGTGCATACGCGGGCGCTTCTGATCGTGCATAAAGGCAACATCATCGCTGAAAAATATGCTGATGGATATACGCCCCACACACCCTTCCTGGGCTGGTCCATGGCCAAAAGCATTACCTCAACCCTGATCGGCATGCTGGTACAGGAAGGAAGGCTGGACATCAATGCGCCGGCACCCGTACCGCAATGGCAAACCGCCACAGACCGGCACCGGCAGATCACTACGAAACAGTTGCTGCAGCAGATGAGCGGAATCGATTTCGAAGAGAATTATGCCAAGTACAGTAATGTGACCAACATGCTTTTCAATAAAGGGAATATGGCTGCCTATACCGCCAGCCTCCCGGTGAAATACGATCCCGGTACCTACTTCTATTACTCCAGCGGCAACAGTAATATCTTATCCCGGATCGTGAGAGATGTTGTCGACGAGAAAACATATGCAGCTTATCCCTACGATTCCCTGTTCCGGAAGATCGGTATGCTGCACACCCTGCTGGAACCGGATGCCTCCGGTACCTATGTGGGCAGTTCTTACGTCTATGCATCCGCCAGGGATTACGCCCGTTTTGGACTATTGTACCTCGGTGATGGGTTATGGAACGGGCGGCGCCTGTTGCCGGAAGGCTGGGTACGCCAGGCTACCACGGCTCCTGCTGCCAATTCGCTGCGGAATTATGGATTCCAGTTCTGGCTGAATGGGAAAGACGATCTGAACCCGCAACAGAAAGCCTATCCGGAAATGCCCGATGATCTTTTTCTGGCAGACGGGTACGGCGGGCAGCGCATTTATATGGTCCCCTCAAAAGACCTGGTAATTGTTCGCATGGGGCTGAATTCCTTCGATGAACACCGGTTCCTGAAGGAGGTGATGGCAGCACTGCCTCAATAGCATAACGAATTACAGCCTACATTTGGCAGACCCGTAAATCAATCAGATGAATCATCAATCTATAAACGTTATTATAACCGGCACTACCGGGATGGTAGGGGAAGGCGTTTTACAGATCTGTCTGGAGCATCCTTCCATTAATAACATATTGGTCATTAATCGCAGGCCTTGCGGCATACAGCATCCCAGGTTAAAAGAGATCCTTCATACTGATTTTTACGATCTCTCGCCCATAGCTTCTCAGCTCAGCGGCTATGATGCCTGTCTGTTCTGCCTGGGGGTATCGTCTGTAGGCATGAAGGAAGCTGATTATTTCAAAGCCACCTACACACTTACTATGCATATGGCTACG
>DATAHC010000533.1:0-2928 GCA_036263415.1 Flavisolibacter sp. | reverse complement strand
GAAATCAATGATTATGAAAATCTGGATCGTGATGTTGACGCTGATTGCTTTTGTGAGTTTTCACCAGGTTCAGGCACAGGATAAGAATTCGATCAGGCAATTACTGGAATCCAGGGATTTCGTATTCAAGGCACAATCCGTATCCCCGCTCCGTGGAGGCATTCGCCAGCTGACCTCGGATTATGACCTGCGGATCGCCGGAGATTCCATGATCGCCTATCTCCCCTATTTTGGCCGTGCGTATGCGGGTGTCATCTTAACGCCTGGTGACGGTCCCCTGACCTTTAATTCCACTCAGTATACCTATGCTATTACGGAACGTAAAAAGGGATGGGACGTTTCAATTACGCCTAAAGATGCAAAAGATGTACGCCAGCTATTTTTATCGGTTACCCAAAGCGGTTATGCCAGTTTGAATGTGACCAGCAATAACCGGGATAACATATCTTTCAACGGGTATATCACAGCTATAAAGAACAGATAATCACAAAGCAGATAAAAAAGAAAAAGGCGGGTGATCCCGCCTTTTTCTTTTAATCATGTCCTTCCAGCTTTACCAGCTTATTGTATAAGCCAAGAATCAGAAAGGGGGCCGGCCACTGGCCGATGAACAAGCTTATTTTTTTCTTACCAAGGATCTGAAAAGTTGCGGAAATGGCCATGCAACCTAATGCAGTCCATAGAAATACATCGGATGGTATTTTTGCGGTCTGTTCCTCAATGGCTGATGCAACGGCTCCTTCCTTATGCTCCGGGTTGTAATTTGTAGGCATACGTTCCTGTTTTTAAGGTTAACAATAAAGGGTATCTTTCAAGTACCTTGCCAATTCAAGGGTTGAGCTTTCCTTCGGATGGCTGTTAAACCATATTGGCACCTGACTGTTACTTACTGGAACAACCATCATATGAAACAGCTTATTTGTCTTTTGCTGATTGTACCCTTCATGGGCCAGGCGCAATTACAACAAGGTTTTTCTATAACAGAATACCAGGAATGCCTGAAGGCATTTGCCCGGCAGGGAGATACCGTCAGGTACAAGCCGAAACTTCCCTACCCCAGTCAGTTCAAAGCTGTTTACTCCTCTCAGGAGGTCGGTTTGAAGAACCAGTGGTCTTACTGGGAGAACACTTTACAAACTGTTGGATTGATCAGCATACGAGGCACTGTAGAAGCCGGTGAATCCTGGCTGGAAAACTTTTATGCGGCGATGGTTCCTGCCAGCGGACAGCTTCAGCTGAACGATTCTACCCGGTTCAGCTACCGCCTGTCTGCCGACAGCGGAGCCATGGTACACATTGGCTGGCTGGTTGGATTGGGGCACCTGGTACCGGATATCACTGCTAAGATCAAGGATGCCCATGACAGGGGCGTCCGGCAATTTATCCTGTTCGGGCATAGCCAGGGTGCTGCCATAACCTTTCTGTTAAGAAGCTATCTCTATTATCAGACCGTTGCCGGTAAGCTGCCGGACGATATCGTTTACAAAACCTATTGCAGTGCCGCGCCTAAGCCAGGCAATACCAACTATGTGTACGATTACGACTATATTACCCGGAACGGATGGGGCTTTACCATCGTTAATGCTGCAGACTGGGTGCCGCAGACACCATTCAGCAGTCAGACCCTTGACGATTTTCCCCAGATCAATCCCTTTACCAATATTGACAAGGCACTGGAAAAACAATCCTGGCTGGTGCGGCTCTACCTGAAATCCAAATTCCGTAAAATGAGAAAAGCCACCAATAAGGCCCGGGACCGTTTTGAAGACTACCTGGGGAGGCTGGTGTACAAGCAAGTGCGGAAATACCTTCCCCAGTACCAGGAACCCAGGTATGCAAAAGGCAGTAACTACCAGCGCGCCGGCATACCCATCGTTCTGATCCCGACGGAAAGCTATTGGTTACATTATCCGCACCAGGCACCTAATGTATTTATACATCACCTGCTGGAGCCCTATTATGAGCTGGCAACGGCGCTTTATGAATAAGCTGTTTTTCCGCTTCGGTCCGAGTCCGTACATTTAAGCTTATATGAAACCTATGCGTATACTTCTTTTCGCGCTGCTACTTTTAATGGCAGCACCCTTTTGCCAGGCGCAGACCTATGCTTCAAAAGAACCTCTTGCCCATACTTTTTCCATAGTGGCCCGCGATTCGGCGACGGGGGAAATCGGGGTAGCGGTTCAAAGCCACTGGTTTTCGGTGGGCACGTCGGTTAGCTGGGCCGAAGCCGGCGTGGGTGCAGTAGCCACCCAATCGTTCACCAACAAATCGTTTGGCATCAGAGGACTGGCGCTGCTGAAAAGCGGTCTTGATGCGCAGCAAACCCTGGACAGCCTGCTGGCCACTGATGAAGGCAGGGAGGTGCGGCAGGTGGCCATAGTAGATAAGAACGGCAAGGTCGCCACGCATACCGGGAAAAACTGTATCGATTACGCCGGACATATACAGGGAAATGGATTTTCGGTGCAATCCAATATGATGTTAACCAACAAGGTACCGGGTGCTATGGCTGCCGCATATGAGAAGAACCGTGCACGCCCGCTGGCTGAACGTCTGCTTGCTGCTTTGGAAGCCGCCCAACAGGCCGGTGGTGACATCAGAGGGCAGCAGTCGGCCGCCATAATCATCGTCCCCGGAAAATCGGAAGGACGACCCTGGGATGAAAGAACAGTAGACCTGCGGGTAGATGACAGTCCCTCGCCGATACGGGAGTTACGACGGCTCTACACCGTTCAGGTAGCCTACCAGCATATGAACAATGGCGATCTGGCAACGGAGAAGAACGATATGAAGCTCGCCATGACAGAATATAATGCTGCTATGAAAATGTTTCCCCAAAACCTGGAAATGCAATACTGGACAGCTATTACCCTGGCTAATAATAAACAAATGGATCAGGCGCTGCCCCTTTTGAAAAAGGTTTTC
>DATAHC010000532.1:0-11668 GCA_036263415.1 Flavisolibacter sp. | reverse complement strand
GTGCAGACCACTTCGGCTTACTTCGAGCCGGCTCTCGACTATGTCATTGTAAAGATTCCCCGCTGGAACTTCGATAAGTTCAAAGGGGCCAACGATACCTTAGGACTGCAAATGAAAAGCGTAGGGGAGGTGATGGCCATCGGCCGCAGCTTCACCGAAGCCGTGCAGAAGGCCTGCCAGAGCCTGGAAAATAATGCCGTGGGCCTGGGTTATTATGGCAAAAGCGGTATGAAGGCCGAGGAGCTGCTGGAATATATCAAGATCCCGAAATGGGACCGCATCTTCCGCATCAAGGATGCCCTGATGCTGGGCATCAGTGTCAACACCATCGCCAAGGCTACGCTCATCGACCGCTGGTTCATCTACGAGATCCAGAAGATCTGCAATATTGAAAAGGAGCTGGGCAACTACTGGCTGGAAGAACTGCCGGTGGAGCTGCTGAAGCAGGCGAAGATCCATGGCTTCAGCGATGAGCAGATCGCCCGCATCATCCAGGATGGCAGCGAAGACGAGGTATATGAAAAAAGAAAGGCCGCGGGTATTACGCGCGTCTATAAAATGGTAGATACCTGCAGCGCCGAATTTGAAGCCAAGACGCCTTACTTCTATTCCACATTTGAAGAAGGACACGATAATGAAAGCAAGGTATCCGATAAGAAAAAGATCATCGTGCTGGGCAGTGGCCCCAACCGCATCGGGCAGGGCATCGAGTTCGATTACTGTTGTGTGCACGGACTGCTGGCCATCAAGGAATGCGGCTACGAATCCATCATGGTGAACTGTAACCCCGAAACGGTTTCCACCGATTTCGATATGGCCGACAAGCTTTATTTCGAGCCGGTGTATTGGGAGCATCTATGGGAGATCATCGAGCATGAAAAACCGGAGGGCGTAATCGTGCAGCTGGGCGGACAGACCGCACTGAAGCTGGCCGAGCGCCTGCATGCCAAGGGCATTAAGATCATCGGTACCTCTTACGATAATATGGACATCGCGGAGGACCGCGGCCGCTTCAGCGATATGCTGAAGGAGCTGGAGATCCCTTATCCCAACTATGGCACGGCCTACGATGTGGATGATGCGGTAGAAGTGGCCAAGAAGGTAGGCTATCCCGTGCTGGTGCGTCCCAGCTATGTACTGGGCGGACAAAGAATGCGTATCGTGATCAACGACGATGAGCTGGAAAAGGCGGTCATCAGTCTGCTGAAACATATCCCGGGTAATAAGATCCTGATCGACCATTTCCTCGACCGTTGCCAGGAAGCGGAGATCGATGCGTTGTTCGATGGTGAGAACTTTCACGTCATGGGTGTAATGGAGCACATAGAGCCGGCCGGTATTCATAGCGGCGACAGCAATGCCGTGCTGCCTGCCTTCAATCTTACGCCGCTCATAGTAACGACCATGGAGCACTATGCCGAGAAGATCGCCCGTGCGCTTAACATCAAAGGACTGATCAATATCCAGTTTGCCATCAAGGACGGCAAGGTATTCGTAATCGAAGCCAACCCAAGGGCGTCGCGCACCACGCCGTTCATTGCCAAGGCCTATGGCATCCCGTACCTGAATGTGGCTACCCGCATCATGCTGGGTGCAAACAAACTCACCGACTTCACCTTCGAGAAAAAGCTGAACGGCTTTGCTATAAAGGAGCCGGTGTTCTCCTTCAACAAGTTCCCGGGCGTGAACAAGGAGCTGGGACCGGAAATGAAAAGTACCGGAGAAGCCATCCGCTTCATCAAGGACCTGCGTGATCCTTACTTCCGCCAGCTCTATAAAGACCGAAGCATGTACCTGAGTAAATAAACGCAGTACATCCTCTATAAATAAAGGATGAACAGGAATCCGTACGATTCTTGTTCATCCTTTTTCTATTAATAAGAAGGGATTTAGATATATGGGTGAAATGACGGAATAGGCTACGCCAATGTTAATTGAATATGCTCCTGTTCACGGATCAACGTAATGATATCTTCGAATAATGGTTCACCTAAAGCCGCACGGCTATCCCTGTGATGCTTCCATAGCAGGTGAAGTGGCTCTTCATAACCATGCACACCGAAACCTCCTCTTAAAATATCATTTAAGGCATTCATATTATGGCCTGTTTTCCAGGTAAGGTCTTTCGTCAACACCCTGTCTATTTCGTCAAAGAATCCCTCCAGATTATTAAAACTCGTTCCTTCTATAGTTGCATGAACCGGTTTGGGATGCGTATGATGATCCATTCCTCGTCTTTTGGCAAAAGTAAGCTTACTTATTTCCTGTAAGCTGAAGCAGGCTTCGTAATGGTAGAGTGGTATCTTTAAACACGCAAGATCAATCGATATGAATACAGAGATTCTCCGCATTGCCGAACAGGCAAAAGATACCTACCAGGGCGATCCCTGGTTTGGCCGTAATATGAAAGAGCTACTTTCAGAGATCGATGAGCGGATCGCTTTTGATAAGCCCAACGATCAGCACAGTATCCTGGAGTTGCTGTGGCACATCATCACCTGGAAGGAGTTTACGATCACGCGCCTTCGCGACGATGCTACGCGGAAGCTGTATCATTTTGAAGAGCTGGACTGGCGCGAGCTGGATCATAACGATAAGAGCCTTTGGAAAAAAGGTCTGCAGCGCCTGGCGGAGGTGCAGAACGAACTCGTGGAAGTACTGCAACAACAGCAGGACCGGATCCTTATCGAGATCGTTCCCGAGCGCACCTATACGTTCAGCAAATTGCTCTATGGAATTGTGCAGCACGATATTTATCATTTGGGCCAGATCGCTTATGTGAAGAAGATGATGAGTGAGCAGTGATGAGTGATGAGTAATGAGTAATCAGTGATCAGTGATGAGTGGGGTGAACTTATATACCGTCCTTCTTTATGATAGGTCTTGCGTAGAGGGGGAACACAATGGCGCGAAGGGATTTGTCATCATTTCCTTAGTGGGCGTATCCTTATTATAGCATACTTACTTTAGGTGCATCAAAGAGAGCCTGAAGGTGCCAGAGTTTTTAAGACACAAAGGGGCGCCTGCGGCACCCTGGACACTCCTATACTTCCACTATTCTTTCCGATAGCTCTTGCGTAGGTACGTAACATGCTGATCCAAAAACCTGCTCCAAGACAAGGTAAAGGCAGAAATAAATGAACTAATAAGATTGCAGTAAAGGCAGTTATGCACCCGTAAGGAACTCCTGTGGTGTCGAGGCGGTCGCGCAGCGGCCCTTTGTGCCTTGTCCCTGGCTGTTCGTACGCCAGCAGAACAGAAAAAAAATTACATAGGAAGTGAGGATGGAATAGAAAGAATGTTACAAGTGTTTTCTTAGTGCCTTTGTGTTCCAACCTACGCCAGGGAAATAATAGAAAGTCCCGAAGCCAGTAGTAAACCCAATCCTCTGCTCCTTAGCTCTGTGCGAATTAATATACCGCGAAGCGGTCCTGGCAAAGCCATCTCCGTGGAACTCCGTGCCGCAGTGTCTCTGTGGTAAAGCGGCACGCCCGAAAGCCGACGTCTGACGTCTGACATCTGACGTCCATTTCCTTCCCAGCATTTACCTTCGCAGCACAAGCAGCATTTCATGACCGTCAACAACCAGCAGAAGATCATTATCATCACTGCGCCTTCCGGCGCCGGCAAGACCAGCATCACGCGGTTCCTGCTGAATAAGTATGCCGACCGCCTGGCCTTTTCCGTTTCAGCGGCCACCCGCCAGCCCCGGGGCACGGAGAAAGACGGCGTGGACTATTACTTCATGAGCCAGGAAGAATTCACCAACAGGATCCAGCATGAGGAGTTCGTGGAATGGGAGATGGTTTATGAAGGTAAATACTACGGAACGCTGAAATCGGACCTGCAGCGGATCTGGAACCAGGGCCAGGTGCCCGTGCTGGATATCGACGTAAAGGGCGCCATCCACATTCAGCAGCAGTTCCCGGATACGACCCTCTCCATTTTCATCGAGCCCCCAACGGTGGATGAACTGAAGCGCCGCCTCCAGGGCCGGGGCACCGAAAGCGAGGAATCGCTGAACGCCCGGGTGAGCAAGGCCGCTTATGAACTGTCGTTCAAGCACTCCTTCAACCATATTATTGTGAACAGTGATCTTGCCCGGGCCTGCGCGGAAGCCGATGCCATAGTTTCCGCCTTTATACTATGAGCTCCCCGGCAGTTTATATATCTTTACTTCGATGATCGCCGTGAGTACACTAACCTGGTTTTTCGTGACCATCCTGATGATGGGCTTCTTTGCCGGCATCGAGATGGCCTTTTACAGCGCCAACCGCTTCGGTATCGAGCTGAAGAAAAAGCAGGGCCGCCAGAGTGCCATCCTGGTGTCCCGATTTTTTGAGAATCCCCAGTTGTTCCTCAGCACCACCCTCATCGGGTTTACCATTTTCCTGGTCTGCTTCGCGCTGCTCTTCAGCGTGGTCATGGAGCCCCTTTGGATCTACGCCGGACTTGCCACGGAACGGTATGATATCTTGCGCCTGGTGGTGAACATCGTGATCGCCACCTTCATCGTGCTGATCTTTGCCGAGTTCATTCCGCGCGCCATCTTCCGCGCCCGCAGCAATTTCATTCTGACCAAGCTGGTCTGGGTCATCAATTTCTTTTACGGCATCCTGCAGCCCATCGCCAGCCTCTTTCTGAACCTGAGCGACTGGGTGCTGAAATATATCTTCAACGTCCGCATCCGGGAAACCAAGGACAGCCTGTCCAGCGGTACCCTGGAAACCCTTTTTCAGCAAAGCAACGAATCGGATTTCGAGCAGGAGGATTTCAATACCGAGCTGTTCGAGAACGCGCTGGAGCTGCCCAAGGTAAAGATCCGCCAGTGCCTGGTGCCCCGGAAGGAGATCATCGGGCTGGAGCTGAAATGCACCATCGAGCAGGCCAGGGAAAAGTTCATCGATACCAAGCTGAGCAAGCTGATCGTTTACGAGAACAATATCGACACCATAGCCGGATACATTCACCAACTGGATATGTTCAAGAATCCGCAGGACATCCAGTCCATCCTGCTGCCCATTCCCGCCATTCCGGAAAGCATGAGCGCCACAGACCTGATCGGAAAGTTCACCAAGGAGCAGAAAAGCATTGCCTGGGTGGTGGACGAGTTTGGCGGCACGGCCGGCATCGTTACCATGGAAGACGTGCTGGAAGAGATCTTCGGTGAGATCCACGACGAGTATGACAGTGAGGAATTCGTGGAGAAGCGCCTGGCGGAAAACGAATACATCTTCTCCGGCCGCCTGGAGCTGGATTATATCAGTGAAAAGTACGGACTGGAGTTTCCCGAACACGAGTCGGAAACGCTTTCTGGCTTTATCATCAGTCATCACGAAACGATCCCGCACCAGAAGGCACGTATTATCATAGATGATTATGAGTTCGACATCCTGAGCGTGAGCGACACCCGGATCGAGATGGTGAAGGTGAAAGTGCTGCGCAGCAAGGAATAAGCCGGCCGGATTTTCATTTTACATTTTTACGTTTCCAGCAGCCCGGCCACTATCTTTGCCGCACTTTATTACAATGGCCTTAGGAATATTTAAGAGAAGACAGGGAGAAGAGAAGGCAGAGATGTCTTTTATAGACCACCTTGAAGTGCTGCGTTCCCACCTGTTCAAAAGTGTTGTTGCCATCGCCATCGGGGCCATCATTGCCGGTATTTTCAACAAGTTCATCGTGAAGGAAGTGCTGCTGGGTCCTACCCACGACTACTTCCCTACCTACGGCGTCATCTGCCGCATCGGAAAATACCTGAACCTGGGCAATGCGCTGTGCATGGAAGGCATCAATATCAAGATGCAGAGCACCGTGGTATCCGGACAGTTCAGCATGTGGTTCACGGTCGTGCTGGTGAGCGGATTGATCATCGCCTTCCCCTACGTGTTTCACCAGTTCTGGAAATTCATCAAGCCGGCGCTGACTAAGAAAGAGCTGGGCAAGACGCGCGGCGTTATCTTCTGGGTGTCCTTTCTTTTCTTTACCGGCGTATTGTTCGGCTACTTTGTGGTAGCGCCCTATGCCCTTAACTTCTTCTTTCATTTTCAGCTGGATGAGATCATCGAGAACCGGTGGACCATCAACAGCTATATCGATATGATGCTGCCGCTGGTACTAGGCAGCGGACTGGCCTTCCAGCTGCCGCTGGTGATCTTCTTCCTGGCCAAGATCGGCATCGTGAATGCCAAATACCTTTCCGGCGTGCGCAAGTATGCCATCGTGATCATCTTCATCATTGCCGGTGTCATCACCCCAGGTCCGGACGTGATCAGTCAGCTGGCCGTGGCGCTCCCGCTGCTGCTGCTCTATGAGATCAGTATTCTCCTCGCCCGCCGTGTAGACCGGCAGCGCGCAGAGGACGATGCGAAGGAATGGAGCTAAGGGTGATTAGCTGATGTGACGATTAGCCGATTAGCTGATGGAACAGCCAGGGAAATATGCCGATGATCAATCTGCCAATAGAGAGCGGTCAGTAGTCAGACTTCAGACGTCGGCTTTCTGGCGTGCTGCTTTACCACGGAGGCACTGCGGCATAGAATTCCACAGAGATTACTGGCTTTTGGTAGTAGCTTTTCCTTCTTTTGCCCTGGCGTAGTTGGGAACACTAAGGCACAAAGAAAACACTTGAAGCATTCCGTCTATCGCATCTTCACTTCCTGTGTAACCTTCTTTCTGTTATGCTGGCGTACGAACAGCCAGGGACAAGGCACAAAGGGTCACTGCGCGACCGCCTCGAAACCACATAGGTTCCTTAGGGGTGCATAACAGCCTTTACCGCAATCTTATTAGTTCGTTTATTCTGTCCTTTAACCTCGCTTATATCAAACTTTTGGATCAGGAGGATACAACCTACGCAGGAGCTATTGTAATGAATAGTGGAAGTATCGTACTGTCCAGGGTGCCGCAGGCGCCCCCCTTCGTGTCTTAACAACTCGTGCACCTTCAGCCGCTCCCTGATGCACCTAAAGAAAACAGGCTACCGTAAAGACAGGTACACTAAGGAAATGATGACAAATCCCTTCGCGCCTTTGTGTTCCAACCTACGCAAGACCTATCGAAAGAAATGATCGTAAGCAAGTACGCCCCACTCATCACTCATCACTGCTCACTGATTACCGACCATTCACCCATTGAACCCTTGTTCATCAACCATATTCTTATAGCTTTAGGGCGTGCAGCATGTTGAATTCATACACCGGGATCATTTCGAGTTCCGGTACCACCGGAAAAAGGCGAAGAAGTCGCTTTCCCGCTTCATTGATTTCTTCTGGGAAACGGATTTCGACTCCCTGTATGAGCAATACCCCGAAGGCTTCTCCGATGCCCTCTTTCCCAATATTGGCTATACCTACCTGGTGAATCTCGGAACGCCTTTCGTGATGCAGCTGGAGAACGATTCGTTCGAAATGAAGTCCGACGGCTTCCTTCCCCGTCATAAGAATATGATCTGCCATCATGCAACAGGCAACCGGATCTTCGGAATCAAGTTCCATATCTCTCCCGTGATTTTTGAAAAGAAGGTCAACTTTTCAGAGTATAAAGAGTACATCTTCCCCCTTGCGTATCTTATCGACCGGAAGATCATCGAAAAGGTAAAGGCGGCAGACAGCTTTGAAAAAAGGATGGAGCTCGTATCGGCCTACTATGAACGCATTATCGAAAAGCACGGCAATTCATTAAAGCCGGTGAACGTTGTAACGGAGATCCTGAAGCACTGCCTCGATACCAACCAGTTCGACCCATCCATAGAAACACTGGCTGCTTCGTATGGCATCAGCTCCCGCACGCTGCAGCGCTATTTCGAGGCCACTACCAGCATCACCACCAAGGAAGCCCTCCAGATCCTGCGCATCCGCAAGGCCATCGAACACCTGCAGAACGATCCGGACACCTTTCACCACAGCCTGTACGGCTATTACGACCACAGCCATTTCCATAAGCACCTGAGGGGATTTATGGGAGGCCATGGAGGGAAGCTGATGAGCGAGCAGTGATGAGTGATGAGTGATGAGTGGGGCGTACTTGCATACGGTCATTTCTTACGATAGGTTTTGCGTAGGGGCAGTCTGGAGGTGCAGGGGATTGCTTCGTCGTTCCTCCTCGCAATGACGGTCAGCATCTAGCTATTGTCTTTTCCTCTGGTAGGTTGGGCGTAAGAGATCCCTCCTTCGTCGGGAGGACAAGGAAGAAGAGTCAATAGTGAATAGTCAATAGTCAATAGTGAGTGGTGGACTATAAACAAATCAGACATCAGCCATCAGAAATGATCAAATAAATATCTGACATCTGAAATCTGACATCTGACATGCTCCTCTATCTTTGCGAAAAGCAGTTTATGGAACTCCAGTTCGATCTTAGTAAGCCCATTGCCATCGGGGGCGATCATGCCGGCTATGAATATAAAGCGGTGCTGATCGAGTTTTTGCAGCGCAAAGGCTTTGACGTGACCGATTTCGGCACGTACAGCACGGATTCGGTGGACTATCCGGACTTTGCGCACCCCGTGTCCAACGCGGTGGAAAGCGGCGAAGCGGCCTTCGGCATCCTTATCTGCGGCAGCGCCAACGGCGTGGCCATTACGGCCAATAAACACCAGGGCGTTCGGGCGGCCATCTGCTGGAAAGCGGAGATCGCGAAGCTGGCCCGCGAGCATAATAATGCCAATGTGATCTGCGTGCCGGCGCGCTTCGTTTCCCTGCCCGAAGCCGAGGAAATGGTGGACCTGTTCCTGCAGACTGCCTTCGAAGGCGGCCGTCACGAAAAAAGAGTCGGCAAGATCGCATGCGCCTAAATTGTATCTTCAGCCTCTTATAAATTATATACACATCGCATGAGAATGAAAAAACTAGTGCTCCCCGTGCTGGCCCTCTGCACGGTACAGAGCTTTGCCCAGAAAGTCGGGAAGCCCGACAGCTATGCCAAGACCATTACGGCAGACGATCTCAAAAGGCATTTGTACATCGTAGCCAGCGCTGAAATGGAAGGCCGCGAAACGGCTTCTCCCGGACAGAAGAAAGCAGCTGCCTATATCGAGAACCATTTCAAGCAGCTGGGCCTGCAGCCCGGCAACAACGGCTCGTACCAGCAGTATTACGACGTGTACCAGGATTCCCTGACCGGCGCTTCCCTGGAAGTGAACGGACAGGCCTATCAGCTGGACAAGGATTTCAGTACATCCGCCAATAATATTCCGGCCACCATGCGCTTCAGCGAAGTGACGGTGATCGGCGCTTCCGCCAACCTGGACTCCGTAAAGAACGCCAACCTCGCCGGCAAGCTGGTGCTGCTGGTAGGCAATGTTCCTCCTCCCACCCGCGGACAGAGCGGCGGACTTTACAGCACCTTATTATCCAAAGGCATCGGCGGCTTGCTCACGGTAGCCACGAATTATCCGAGACCGGCTTCCAACCGAAAAGGCAACCAGTACCTGAGCGCCTTCCGCCGCGCCCTGACGCCGCAGGCTTTCAGCATTTCTGAAGGCGTAGCCAAATCCATCACCGGCGACTACGACGCGCTCAAAGGCAACCTGGCTGTGATGCAGTCCTTCCCCGCCAATGTGATGCTGGACGTGCGGAAAGCCACTACCACAGCGCAGAGCAGCAACGTGATCGCGGTACTGCCCGGCACGGACCTGAAGGACCAGTACTTATTCGTTACCGCCCACTACGACCACCTGGGGAAAAGAGATTCCGTGATCTACTATGGTGCGGACGATGACGGCAGCGGCACCGTTGGCGTGCTGGAGATCGCAGAAGCCTTTGCCAAAGCGAAAGCCGCCGGCAACGGTCCGCGCAGAACGGTAGTTTTCATGACCGTGAGCGGCGAGGAAAAAGGCCTCTGGGGATCTGATTATTACTCCTCCCACCCGATCTTCCCGCTGGACAAGACTACAGCAGACCTGAACATCGACATGATCGGCCGCATCGATACCGAACGCACCTCCGGCGATACCACCAACTATATTTATGTAGTGGGTGATGATAAGCTGAGCTCGGACCTGCGCACCATCAGCGAAGGCGTGAACAAGAAATACACGAAGCTGACGCAGGACTATAAGTTCAACGACCCCAACGATCAGCAGCGCATCTATTTCAGAAGCGACCATTATAATTTCGCCAAGAAGGGCGTTCCGATCATCTTCTATTATGACGGCATGCTGAAAGCGGACTACCACCGTCCGACCGATACGCCTGACAAGATCAATTACACCCTGCAGGCGAAAAGGGCCCAGCTGGTTTTCTACACCGCCTGGGAAATGGCCAACCGCAATGATATGCTGAAGCGCGATATTCCGCTGGACGGCGCCACGCGTTGACGTGAAAGGTCAAAGGTGAAACGTGAAAGGCGTGAAACGTGAATAGTCCAACCAGTCATTATGATAGCAAAGCCTCCTAAATGGGGGCTTTTTTTTATGGCTTACAGTGATGAGTGATGAATAATGAGTGGGGTGTACTTGCCCACGGTCTATTCCTGCGATAGGTTATGCGTAGCACAGTTTGGAGGTGCGGGGGATTGCTTCGTCCTTCGTCCTCGCAATGACGGCCTTAACTAATTAACGGTCTTGCATTACGATAGCTCGTGCTTCAAAACGAGATTGCTTTCCCACTAAAGACGGGACACGCGTCGTTCCTCCTTATGCCGGAGATGGACACGCGCTGTGACGGTCTGGACTATGGTATTGTCTTTCTTTACTGTAGGTTAGGCGTATGAGATCCCTCCTTCGTCGGGATGACAAGCACAGATGCTTTAGGAAGCGGTTACGATTATTGTAAAATGAAACAACCGGCGGTGAGGCCGGCTGTTGTTTATAAGGTATGGGCTGTTTCATTGGCAGATCGGCACATTGTCCTATTGGCACATTACCCTTACCATCCGAGGATGTAGGCAAAGATGAGCGGGGCCACGATGGTGGCGTCGCTTTCAATGATGTACTTGGGGGTATGGATGTCCAGCTTGCCCCAGGTGATCTTCTCGTTGGGGTGGGCGCCGGAATAGGAACCATAGGAGGTGGTGGAATCACTGATCTGCGCAAAATAGCTCCAGAAGGGGATCTCGTGCATCTCCAGGTCCTGGTACATCATCGGCACCACGCAGATCGGGAAATCTCCGGCAATACCGCCACCGATCTGGAAGAAGCCGATGCCCTTTCCGTGGCTCTGGTCCTTATAATAGTTGGCCAGCCATACCATGTACTCGATACCGCTCTTCATGGTAGCGGCACCAATCTCGCCCTTGTACACATAAGAAGCGAAGATGTTACCCATGGTACTGTCTTCCCAGCCGCCTACCACGATCGGGAGGTTCTTTTCCGCCGCAGCCATCATCCAGCTGTCTTTCGGGTCGATCTGGTAGTCTTCCTTCATCACGCCGCTCAGCAGTAATTTGTACATGTACTCGTGCGGGAAATAACGTTCGCCCTTGTCGTTGGCATCCTTCCAGATCTTATGGATGTGCCTTTGAATGCGACGGAAGGCTTCCTCTTCCGGTATGCAGGTATCGGTAACGCGGTTCAGTCCTCTTTCCAGGAGCGCCCATTCCATCTCGGGCGTGAGGTCTCTCCAGTTGGGGAGTCTTTCATAATGATTATGCGCCACCAGGTTCATAATATCCTCTTCCAGGTTCGCGCCGGTGCAGCTGATGATATGGATCTTGTCCTGCCGGATCA
>DATAHC010000531.1:0-7085 GCA_036263415.1 Flavisolibacter sp. | reverse complement strand
TAGCCGGATCGGCCTTCATATTATAACCAGTTACCTGGGCATTCTGGCGCTGAACTTCAATACCCGTGATGCCACTCAGGCTAAGACCATTGCCAATGGTAAATCGGGTATCGAAGGTAGAACGCAAGCCGTAGTTGATGGGCGCCTTGTCTGTCCAGCCCGCGGCGGAACTGGCATTATTGCTGATGCCGGTGCCATATAGAGTGGTAGTATTCGAGATCGCCTGATTAAAGTTGTAAGTATGTCCTACACCTAAACGGAAGCTCGTGATACCGGAATGCGCATTGCGCTGAATATAGGCCGGATTTCCGGAGAAATCTCCTGCCTCATATTGCGCTATGGTCAGCTCGCCCCCTCTTTCATCATAACTGTCGCTGTAACCGGCATAGAAATTCACGGCTTGCCTGGCGTTGATGGTAAACTCCCCGGCCGCATTGGCGAATTTCTTGCGTGAAGCGGTATGGTTCATATAGCCATCTGAATGCTGGTAGCCATAATTAAGCAGCAGCGAGGAATTTTCAGTACCCATTTCAAAGCGCGTAGTATAACGACGTAAGCCATAACTGCCCACGATCACTTCCTGGCCAATAGAGGTCTTACCAGGCTCCGGTTTCAGGGTTTTCAGGTTCACCACACCGGCAATCGCCAGCCCATATAGTGTGCCCGATGGTCCTTTCACCACTTCCACGTTGCCGATGGAGCCAAAATCGATATCATCCATCAGGGTGATGCCTTCCGCATCGGTTACCGGTATACCGTTCAGATAAACTTTGTAGCCTTGCCCGTCGAAGTTGCTGCTGACACCATTGGTACCTCTCACCCCATTTCCATAGCCGCGGATATTGAACTGCTGTCCGCCGGATACACTTCTGCGATTCATCGTAACACCTGGAACATTCGTAGCGATGGCATCGTCCAGGAACAGGCCGGTACCACGTTTCAGTTCATAGGTATTCACCTTGGTTATCGAAGCGGGCTGGTATAAAATGGACTTGTTCTGCGCCGAGGTGGCCGTGATCTCCACGGTATTCAAATTCGTGCTGGCGGAACGCAACCGGATACGCAACTCCTCGCCGCAATCCTTAATGGTATGCTGGTAGCTGTCATAGCCGACAAAAGAAACGGTGATTTTGGTATTCGGCGCGCAGGGAATGGTAAATAATCCATCCCTGTCGGTTGTAGTAGCTGTTTTGCCTGAAATGGAAATGGTTGCTCCGGATAAGGGCGTATTGGTGCCGGCATCACTTACCTTGCCGGTTATGGTTTGGGCATATGATAAAATGCTGCTGCTTATGAAAGCAGCGATCAGAAAGAGTTGCTTCATGTGTATTATTAGGTTGTAGAAATAAAATAGGCTGTGATCAGATAAAGGTTATGCAGCCTTGGGAGGTGGGCTGAATACCGGACGGCAGACGTCGGGCATGATCGGGTTCCTGAAATGGGCTCTGGTAGCAGGAACCGGTACTATGGTCAGAATCGTGAGTGGGGATTGTACAAGAAAAGGAGTGGTCAGTAATTTCACCAGCGGCAGCTTTTCAGATGGTCTGCCCTGCTTTTCCAGCACCTGGCGGTACTGATCCAGTACGGCTTCTTCCCGCGCATCGGATAGACAGCGTAACGTTACATGGCCTGAAGAAGGTATTTGTTCCAGCACATCATACAGCTGATCTCCCATCCGGAATTCTCCGGCTTCTTCCCATTCCAGCTGTTGGATTTGCGGTTCAGTGAAGGTAAACTCAATAATGTCATGGGAATGCGCACCTGCCAGCAGCGATTGCTTCATGATCTTTCGCGCTTCCTGTCGCTGAATATGGAACAGCAGCTGGTAGCCGCAAAGGGCAAGCGATAAGAGGCCAAGCAGCAGTATGGCGGAAATCTTTCTCACAGATGTTCGGAGCTAAGATAAGCAACTGCTCCCAAGAATGAATCAGATCCTTCCCTCGATCCTGAGATCGGTAAGCCTGGGACGCAGGCGCTCACGCGATTTATTGAAGACGTTACGCCCTTTGTCAATGCCCTTACGCACCTCTTTCTGCTGATCCTCGGGCAGGCGATAGATCTCCTGGCATTCCGTGCTGCAGCAACCTTCATATTTTTCCCGACAGCTTTCACATTGTATGAAAAGCAGATGACAGCCGTCATTCAGGCAGTTCACATGCGTGTCGGCGGGTTGCCCGCACTGGTGGCATCTGGCAATGATCTCATCGGTGATCCGCTCGCCCAGCCGGTTGTCGAACACGAAGTTCTTGCCATGGAATTTCACTTCCAGCCCTTTCTCCTTTACCTGGTTGGCATAGTTGATAATGCCCCCTTCCAGGTGAAATACGTTCTTGAAGCCGCGGTGCAGCATATAGGCACTGGCTTTTTCACACCGGATACCGCCGGTGCAATACATAATGATGTTTTTGTCCTGCTGGTCCTTCAGCATATCGGCAGCCATAGGCAGCTGTTCCCGGAAGGTGTCGGAAGGGATCTCGATCGCTTTTTCAAAATGCCCCACTTCATATTCATAGTGATTGCGCATGTCCACTACGATCGTGTCCGGGTCATTGGTCAGCTCATTGAACTGCTCGGCATTCACATAACGGCCGCGGTTCTGCATATCGAAGGCCGGATCGTCAATGCCGTCGGCAACGATCTTGTCGCGTACCTTGATCTTCAGCACCCAGAAGGATTTGCCATCATCGTCTACGGCTACATTCAATCGAATGCAATTCAGCGGCTCTATGGAATAGAGGTATGCTTTCAATGCTTCGAACCGGCTGTCCGGCACACTCACCTGGGCATTGATACCTTCATGGGCCACGTAAATGCGCCCGAAAACCTTCAGCTGGTCGAGCTGGGTATAGAGCTCATCCCGGAAGACTTGAGGATCGGCAATCGGAAAATACTGGTAGAAGGAAATGGTGGTGCGGTGCTCCGTCTCTTCCAGCAGTCGCTGTTTCAGTTCCTTTTGGGAAACGCGGTTGTGTAATACGGCCATAATTGGAAATTTTAAGGACACTTATAGGGTGCACAAAATTTCTGCTCTTTCGAGAGGGCGCAAAAATACGATTTCACAACAGAATATATTGTGAAATCGTATCGTATAGTTTGAGAATTAAATCGTTCCGGTAAGGATCAGGATCAGGGCTATCACGCCTATGATCAGGGCAGCCAGCGGATAATAGAACACCAGCACCAGGGCTACGGCGCCTAATAAGATATAGAGGATGATCTGGCGGTCGGAAGCAGCAGGCTTCTTGAAAAATGATTTCAGCTTCAGTTTGAAGGCCGTCCACATGAATTTGCGTCTCAGCTTACGGAAGTTCTTCTTGCTTTTCTGTGCCGCATATACAGACAGCACTAACATGCTCAGAAGGGAAGCGCCATCGGCATGATTGCCGGCTGGTTTCTCAGATACAGGAGTGGCAACAGGTTGACTGGTTGTCGATTTAAACGCCATAGCTAAAGTTGGTTTTTTCTTGGTTAATAAGCAGGCACGAAGGTAGGTATTCCTGTTAATTGACAAGAGCAACAAGAAAAATTAAAATGCCTTATCGTCCGCCGAATTGAACGGCGCCTCCAATGATACCACCCAGGCCTATACGAATACCAAAGCTGTTTCCGGGCTGTGCCTGGTACGCCGTAACAAAGTCTACCCGGAAGATCTTGAAGATATTTTCCAGCCCTGCAAAGGCTTCCACATAATAGTTATCCCGGTTCACATAAAAAGTGTTGGAGCCGGCCACCAGGTTCCATTTCAACCGGTTGAACAAGGGTATCTTATTGGTGAGCAGTCCATTGAAGTGATGCTCCACATGTCCTAGTGCATAGAAACGCTCGGTATTGCTGTACCGGTAGTACGGCGCCAGCTGAAAGCTGTTCAGGTATTTGAAATTATAGAAGGTCTGGTTGCCATTGAAATGCTGGTAGTCCGGCAGTCCTACTTTCCGGTCGTTCAAAAAGCCACCCACACTGAGGCGGTACCGGAACTCGCCATCAATCTTCAGGTTCAGCCGGTCGCTGACGCTGAACTTCCATTTGTCAAAGTCCGCATCACTGCCCAGCACCTTATCGATACCCTTGGTATACTGCAGCTCGAAGACCGGCTTGTCAGACCCCAGGGGCACTTTCCCAGTGGGCAGCTGCATATAGTACTGGCCGGGTTGCCAGGAAACGGTACCTGAAACCACCAGCGCCTGCTGTTTCTCAAAGGGAACGGTTTCCAGCTCATACGGATGATTCGGTAGGAAGGTCCGGTCCTTATAAAAGAAAGAATAGTCTGTACTGTTCTCCAGCGGGATGCGGTCTTCCCAGGTCGCATTGAAATTCATGGTCACCCCGCTTTCCGTGCGGTTATTGTATTCCAGGCTTCCGAACCAGTTCTCATACAGCTTCATATAGTTCCTTTTATAGAAGAGCGTATAAAAGCTGTTGGTCAGCGCGTCGATTGGGTTGTCCTTATTGATCTGCGAAAGTCTTTTACCTCCCGCCAGCTGAAAATATCGGTTCCGGAAATTGTCTGTCTTTGGATTCAGGGTAAGTGCCATGTAGGAATTCAGGTGTTCATTACTGATCCCGTAGCGGGTATTCCAGTTCAGTTTATAATCCAGGTTTCCCTTCCTGGGCCGCACGGTGAAGGACTGCTTCACATCAATGGCCAGTCCCTCTACGGTATTATATTCCAGTTCCCGGAGCAGGGGCTCCAGGCGGTAGGATGTAAAGCTGCGGAAGGAATAGAAATTGCGGTCCACTCCACCGATAAAGAAATTCTTGAACGCTATCGGTTTGCGCGCCTTGCGCAGCGAGTCGATATTCCTCCGGCTATACAGGGAATCCCGGTAATATTTGGAAAGACTGTCCTTTACGATGAAGTCCCGCTTTTCATCGGCTTCCAGTGGTACCGATCGTATAGTATTCCAGTAGGTGCTGTCTCTCTTGTTATAGGCCGTGTCATAGCTCATGACCACACGGTCAAAATACTTCTTTCCAAAGCCAGGCTCCAGGTTATAATTGCTGTATACGTTCAGGAAGTTGCCCGACATATCGAAGCCGAACTTGTTGGCGGATACATAGGTCACCTGGTTCTGAATGCGCCAGATGTCATTCGTTACCGGTGCGTGGATCTGCCTCACCTGCAAGGTATCGATCAGCTCCAGCTGGTAGTCGGATGTGGTGGTCAGGTCCAGGCTGTGGATGCGCCACTCACCGTCCACAATGAACAGGTAGCCGTTAAATAAGGGCTCGTGCTTCCTGCGGGGCGTCACCTTGATGCGGTCGATCATGCGGTTGCCTTCAAAGAAATTGCCTTCGTAATGAAAGCTGTAATAATGAAACGCATTATCGGCGATCGGTGAAATAAAACCCCTGGGGTTGAGGTTGCTGATGAACAGCGACACATTATTCGTATAAAAATTGGTAAAGAAGGGAAAGCTCAGTCCCATACCGCCGCCGCTCTGCCGCGACGATACCACTTCCATCTTGATCTTGCCCGGCTCTTTATACGCCACTTTAGTTAAGGATTCAGAGAGGAAAAGAATGCCCTTTCCACCGGAATCCAGTCCATCCTTTTCCATATCCTTTTTATCGATCTTCTGTCCGAAGAAGCGATCCGGCATGCCTCTCGAGCGCAGGAGGCCTTTTACATATACATCCACCGTGAAGGAATCCACCTGCTTATTATAGGAATCCCTTTTCCTGATAGTTTGCCGAATGATCTCCAGAGCAGGGTCCTCCCCTTTTTTGATCACGACTTCCGCCATGGTCAGGGTCTGTACCTGCAGGGAGAAGTTCAGGGTACTGTTCTCAGCGGTCACCGTTAAGGTCTTTTCTGACTTCTGGTAGCCCACAAACTGGCAGACGAAGGTGTAGGTACCCGGCTCCAGCGTAATGGCATATTTACCGGCGCTATTCGCTACGGCGCCTTTTGTGGTGCCCTTGACAGAGATCGAGGCATAGGGCAGAATAATGCCGTTATTATCGGTAATAATGCCCGTAACGGTACCAGCCGTTGCAGATAAACTGATCAAGGAAATAATCAGGAGTAGAATTGGTCTCATAAGCGTAGTGTGAAACGAATATAGAATTTATGATTGCGTATGGAGTTGACGGCTGAAAGTTTTAAAATAGATTAACAGACGGAGGTCCACAGACCACGGTCCTCAGTCGACAGACAGGAACTATAATTTTTGCCAGCATGAATCAGACGTCAGTCGTCGGACTTCAGACTTCAGTTCCGGCGTACTTCTTAACCATGGATCCACTGGGACACAGAGTGGCACAAAGACGGCTTCGCCGTTTAGTTTCACGCGGAGGCGCAGCGTTCGCTGAGGGATGGCTTCGCCATGACCGCTTCGCGGTTGTATTTCGCCCAGAGCTAAGGAGCAAAGGAGGGTTTGTTTTACTACTGGCATCAACAAAACTTTTATTTCCGCTGGTGTAGGGAGTTGCAGGACTAAGAGGGTTAAAGGAGAAAAAGGAGAACAAGAGGAGCCTTTGATTTGGCATTTCTATGTCATCCCGACGAAGGAGGGATCTTTTGCGATCAGGCTATCCTAGTTCAAGCAGCATAATAGTTAGGACCGTCATTGCGAGGACGCAGGACGAAGCAATCCCCTGCACTTCCGCACAGTCTTTTATCTACTATTTATTCCTTCTTTCTACCTCATTTTCCGTTAGGAAAGGGCTCCTTGATTTCGTATCTTTATAGTCATGTTATTACAGCGTTTTACTATATCATTTTCTACTTCTTCTTTCCCTTCTGGATTGTACCCAGAGACTTCGGGGAAACAACGAAGTAACAACGCAGTAACTACGGGTAAAGGCTGCTTCGACCTCCCTTCTCGCTCCTCACTTCCATAAGACTTCCATTAGGCCTCCCCGGACCCTCCCAGAAGGAGGTAGGGAATCCCCATGCCTTAGGGTGGGATTAGCCATTGGATTTTCCTGAAGGGGACTAGAAGGATCACTACATGGTCTGTATTGAAGAAGGTAAAGGGAGTGGGAGAAGCTGGAATGGGTCAATAATTCTTGCTTATCTATCCAGTGGTTGACAATTGGCTAGTTCCCACAAGCTCATCTTTGCTAAAGGGGTTAGGAACACT
>DATAHC010000530.1:0-15581 GCA_036263415.1 Flavisolibacter sp. | reverse complement strand
TGTCGAGGGTTATTTGCTCGACGGTATTTAATGTATCCGTTCTTCTTCGCGCGGGTAGCAGTAAGGAGTCTTTAACCGGATAGGCAGATAAGACCCAGGGTTGCCAGCTGGCTCCGGACAGGTCTTTGGTGAGCAAGGCATCCAGATCGTTCACCAGGGCTTTGGCAGCATTGACCTGTGCCGGCAGATCGGTCCAGGTCAACGTTATTTTCAGTCTGGCTATGCCTGAAGGTACCGTCAGAGCAAATGAGCGCATTTCATCCTGCTGCAATGAATCTTCGCCGAAGCGTTCCTGAAGCACCGTCTCCACCGCACGGAAAGCATTGAGTTTTCCGTAACCGGTAGCATAGTCCACCTCACCGGCCCCGATATCGTCCGCACTGTTGATCAGGGCCGCCTTCACCAGTGCTGAAGTGGGCTGCCTGCCCGTGCGCATTTTTTTGTAAGAATCCTGCACCAGTACCGCCGCTCCGGAAACCAGCGCTGCAGCTCCTGAACTGCCATCTTCCCCATAAGCCGTCAGCTCCGGCTTTACCCGTCCGTCATAAGCAGGACCTTTTGAGCTTAGCGGCATTACCGTACCCACGGAATCGATTGCCGAAACGGTTAGAATATTCTTAGCCTGCTTGAAATTCCCCGACAAATTGGAGACTTCAGGGATGCCTGCATACGTGCCTGTTGCCGATGTAAGGTTACCGGAATTACCAGCGGAGAAAATATGGAGCAATACCGGAAGGTTATGAGCCTGCAGGTCATAGGCCATGGCCTCATTTCCATAAAAGTTTTCCGGAACCGTTCCATAGGAATGATTCTGAACCGTAATATGGTAGGCCTGGAAAACAGAATCCTTATCAGGAAAAAGATTTGTAAAGCTGGAAGAGGTCAGTTCACTGGCCGGGGCAGCGCCTCTTGCTAATTCGGATGAATTTCCCGCCCCTCCGATGATGGTTGCCATCAGGCTGGCATGTGAGGTCTGCTGGTTAATTTCCAGGCCTGTTTTAAAGACCCTGCCTTTCAGGTCAATATCAAGCGTATCAAAAAGCCGCTCCTTAACGGAGGCCATGATCGAACTACCCTGAATTTCCGGGTAGGCACGGTGTACGTAACCAACCTGGTTCAGTGAATAATCAACGGCACCGGTAGTCAATTCTTCCTTAGGTTCCCGCAGGTTCTGAATAAACTGAAAAGCTTGTTGCCGAAGCAGGGTATCCAGGTCATCTTTACGCATCCGTACAGCTATCACACGGCCTGGCTGATAGATTTGGAGCAGCCGTCCCTTCGCCTGAAGAGCCGCCGGTATAGGCCCTGTCAATGAAATGCTCAGGCTTACACTATCCTGCGGCCTGAGTGTGTCCATCTTCTTGAGGAGATCAGGTGCCAGTTGTTTGTTAAGGGTGTTCGATTGTGACTTACTTATAGCTGCAACGCAGAGCAAAGCAAGCAACATCAGGTTTCGCAACATAGAACTCAAATTAAACAATTCGGTTTTTTTACAGCGTAAGTACTTTCCTGTAGATCAAAATTTTTTCAGCTGTTTTTAAACTTGATTGCAACAAGGTTGCCCAAATATTTTATTAAGGGTTTGTTAACGTCCGTAAATTGAAGAACACATATTTACACACACTAAAACCTTAAAACACACATGCGCAAAACCTTGAAATCCTTTGCTGCCGTATGTTTCGCAGCATTGACACTCACCGCCTGCCAGAAAAACACAAAAGAAGTTGCCAGGGAAGACATTTCGCAAAGTACGCTGACACAGATCCAAAAACTTGGATTCAGTTCTGATGGCGTAACACGCGTTTCGGGTGGCTACCTGGTAGAAGGCGACATCCTTTTAAGCGAAAGTGACCTGAATGCACAGATCAGCTCGCCTAACATGATCATCGCTAATGAAGAGCAGTACCGCACCTTCAACCTGGTTAGTCCTACCAAGCACGCTACCATAAAGGTGGCACTGAACAACAGTTCTACCCAGCATGAAGCTGCTTTTTCGGCTTCACTGGATGAAGCCATCCGGCGTTACAATGCAGAAAACCTTACCATCAAATTTGCCAGGGTTTCCACCTCTCAAAGTCCGGACATTACTGTTGTTGCTTTTTATGAAGTGAGAAATACCTTAGGATCTTCCGGCTTCCCCAATACAGCCGGCGATCCTTACAACACGGTGAACATGAATACCTACTGGTACAGCACGGGTACTGATGCCACCAATGTCAATTACATCGGTACCATCATGGCTCATGAAATCGGACATACCATTGGTTTCCGCCATACGGATTATGCCAACCGGGCATATAGCTGCGGCGGCAGAAAATCCAACGAAGGACAAGCTAACAATGGCGTTGGAGCGGTTTATATTCCCGGAACAGCTACCGGTGGCGATCCCAACTCCTGGATGCTGGCCTGCGTAGGTTCCAATGTGAACAGACCTTTCAACACGAATGATAAAAAGGCTTTAGCATACGTTTACTAAGAAGAAACCAATTGCTTATGAAGCCCCGCTTTGCGGGGCTTTTTTTTATGCTTTGACAGCCTTCCAATGATACTTATACTTAGGAAATATACTATGTAAAGAACTGACTTAAACTTGATTGCAACAAAGTTGCTTTAAAAGATTTGTTAACTGGCAGGTGCAGACTGTAAATTGAAGAACACAATTTTTTCACCCAAAACCTTACACACACATGAAACGCATTTTCAAATCAGTGCTGCTGGTCAGCACCCTGTCACTCGTTTTCGTAGCCTGTAAAAAAGACACCAAAGAAGTAAAAGCAGAGGAGGTTTCAGAAAGTACCCTCGCCCAGATCAAGGCGCTCGGCTTCAGTAACCAGAACGTTCAGAAAGTAGATGGCGGCTACCTGGTGGAAGGCGATATTCTTCTTTCCAGTGAAGACCTGTCTACCCAGGCCAATTCTCCGGAACTGGTCATCGCCAATGAAGAACATTACCGCACCAACAACCTGGTGAACCCGAGCACCTATCCTACCATCAAGGTTGCCCTGAACAACAGCTCTTCCCAACATCAGGCTGCTTTTTCAGCAGCACTGGATGAAGCCATCCGCCGTTATAATACGGAAAACCTCCGCGTGAAATTCCAGCGGGTGAGCAGTGGCGCCAATGTAACCGTAGTAGCCTTCTATGAAGTGAGCAACACCCTGGGCTCCTCCGGCTTTCCTACCAGCAGTGGTGCTCCGTACAGCCAGGTGCGTATGAACACGTACTGGTACAGTACCGGCACCGGATCTACCAACATCAATTACATCGGTACCATCATGGCGCATGAGCTGGGGCATTGTATCGGCTTCCGCCATACGGACTATATGAACCGGGCGTACAGTTGCGGAGGATCAGCCGTGAATGAAGGCTCTGCCGGTATCGGGGCCGTGTATATTCCCGGTACGCCTTCCGGAGCCAGTGCCAATTCCTGGATGCTGGCCTGCGTAGGCAGCAATCAGAACCGCCCGTTCACATCTGCGGACAGAACGGCGCTGAATTACGTTTATTAAGATCAAAGCCAACTCCTGAAAACCTCCTGCTTCGGCGGGAGGTTTTATTTTTTTATGCGGAAGCATTGCCTTTGCAGACCAGCAAAATCAAAAGGCGTCGTTGCTTTGGTGATATCCCTGATCTCTGTTGCGGATATCTGATCGTATGCCAGTTGGAACTTTGTGAAATTAGTGCTGAAATATAACAGGCCATCCTTGTCCAGCAAGCGCATACAATCGCCGATCAGCTCCACGTGATCGCGCTGAATTTCCAGGAAATCCTCCATGCGTTTACTGTTGCTGAACGTAGGCGGATCCATGACAATGATATCAAACGATTCCGCCGGAAGGGTTTTGAGCAGTTGCTTCACATCCGCATGGACAATTTCACTCCGATCTTCCACGCCGAAATTCAGTTCCATGTTGCGGCGTGTCCATTCCAGGTAGGTACGCGAAAGGTCAACCGATACAATGCGGACCGCTCCACCTGCCGCAGCATACACCGAGAAGGATCCGGTATAGCAAAACAGGTTCAGGATGCGTTTGCCGGCGCTCTGCTCCCGCACCAGCTGCCGGGTGATGCGGTGATCGAGGAATAAGCCGGTGTCCAGGTAATCGCTCAGGTTGACGATGAACTTCAGTCCGCCCTCTTCCACCATGAACTCGTTCCTGCTCTGATCCAAACGCTGGTATTGCCCCAGCCTTCCGGCCTTTCGCTGGCGCAGCTTGAGATAAATATCCTCTTTGGCAACCGACAGCACTTCAGCCATCACGTCCAGGCAGCCCTCCAGCCACACCTCATGCGCTTCCTCCGATAAAGCATGTCGTCTTTTATATTCCGCAACGTACAGCCTGGTACCGTAAAACTCGACCAGGAAGGGAAACTCGGGCAGGTCATGGTCATATACACGGAAGCAGCTGATACCCTGCCGCCTGGCCTGTTTGCCGAGGTGCCGGTACACTTTCTCCAGCCGGTTTTTAAACATTAAATATTTGTCAAAGAGTTGCTGCATTGCTAAAAAATTTAGAACTTCGATGCCCTTCCGATTCTTCAAAAATACTTCAGGGTGATGTATGCGATCGTAGATATTGAAACAACAGGCGGCTATGCAGCGGCGAACGGCATCATTGAGATCGCGATCCGCATCTTCGACGGCGAGCAGGTGGTTGAGGAATATGAAACCCTGATCAACCCGGACCAGCACATTCCCAAATACATTCAGGCCTTTACCGGCATTACCAATGAGATGGTACTGGACGCGCCGCGCTTTGAAGAGGTTGCGGAAAAGATCTTTACCCTATTGCAGGGGAACATCTTTGTAGCCCATAATGTAAACTTCGATTATTCCTTTGTGAAGAACCACCTGGAATACTATGGCTACAGCTTCAATACCAAGAAACTTTGTACCGTCAGGCTCGCGCGACAGATCTTTCCGGGCTTTCCTTCGTATAGCCTGGGCAATCTGTGCCATTCGCTGGAGATCGACCTGCAGAACCGGCACCGGGCCGGAGGCGATGCCGATGCTACGGTGATCCTTTTCCAAAAAATGCTGGAAAACGACACGAAAGAACTGATCGGCAAAAGCCTGAACCGAAACTCCAAAGAACAGACTCTCCCTCCTAATGTACCCAAGGCACATTTCGATGCCCTACCTAAAAATCCTGGCGTTTACTATTTCCACGATCAAAAAGGCAAGGTGGTGTATGTAGGGAAAGCAAAGGACATCCGCTCCCGGGTGAACAGCCATTTCAGCAATAACTCGGACAGCCGGCAGAAGCAGAACTTCCTTCGGCATGTATTCTCCATCAGCTTTCAGCCTACCGCCACGGAACTGATGGCCGCCATCCTGGAATCGACCGAGATCAAAAGGCTGTGGCCCGCTTTCAATACCTCACAGAAAAAGCAGGAAGATGTTTTCGGCATCTTTGTTTATGAGGACCAGAGCGGCTATATGCGCCTGGCCATAGAGAAGAAGCGCAAGAATGCCAATCCCCTGTATACGTTCCATTATAAAGTGGACGGACATGGCGTGCTGCGCCGGCTGATGAAGGAATTCCAGCTTTGTCCCAAGCTTTGCTTCATGCAGACGGACCAGGACAAATGTGTGGGCATTATAGAAGAGCATTGCCTTGGCGCCTGTGAAAAAGAAGAAACAGCCGCCGCTTACAATGAGCGCGTGCTGCAGGCCATCGCTTCGCTGACCCAACGCCCCTCCTATATCGTTCTGGATAAGGGCCTGACGGACGACCAGCTTTCGTGTATCATGGTGGTTCAGGGCAGCTTCTTCGGCATGGGTTACCTGCCTAAAAACTTCGATACCATCACCCAGCAGGCCATTGCGGAATATGTGATCCCCTATAAGGAAAACAGCTATATCCGCACCTTGCTCAATGCCTGGGCGAATAACAACCCGGAACAGATCAGAAAATTAGCTGATTAGGTAATTAGCTGATTAGCTGATTCATTGAGTGCTGATTATACCTCTTCCCTGCAACCTTTCTTTCATTGATGTAATGATGATTACAGGGAGAAGAATCATTAGCTAATCAGCTTATCTTCCCATCAGCTAATCATCTTATTGCCACTCGAATTCTTCGCTTACGGGCATTTTGGAAAAGACCTCATGGATCTGTTCGGGCGGAGAGGCGAGCTTGCGAAGGGCTACATTCATCCAGGCACCGTCAACGGTAAGAACAGCACAGAGTGTTCCATCTTCTTTTTTGATCTCGTGGCGGATGCTCCAGCGGGAATAGTCCTTACGTGATTTCGTCAGCTTCAGGTCAATCGTCATTACATCACCGCTGCGGATCTCTTTACGGAATACGCATTCTTCGCGGAACAGGATGGGACCGAAGTGCAGCTGTTGCATCACCATCGCATTGAGCCCGTATTCATTCAGGAATTCGATACGGCAGAAAGCACCCCAGTCGTAATAGACTGAATGGCGTACGTGGAAATTAGGGTCCAGGTCGGACCAGCGCAACTGTATCTGCCTGCTGAAGTTTGTCATGCGTTCATTCTTTTTTTCAATAAATAGAAGCCCAGGGCA
Organism: Flavisolibacter sp.; assembly: GCA_036263415.1. Taxonomy (GTDB): domain Bacteria; phylum Bacteroidota; class Bacteroidia; order Chitinophagales; family Chitinophagaceae; genus Flavisolibacter. Next base: position 9,043 of record DATAHC010000530.1, on the reverse strand, counting down.
CCGATGGTGCACACGGAAAAATTGATCAGCCACAGGCTGCCAAATCCCAACCGGGTGGCAATCTGGGAGGCAAAGGTAGGCGCCAGCACGATGGCCGCGGAGAAAGACATGGTGTATACCGCCGCATACTGGCCCCTGTTGGTCGCCGAGCTGCGCTTCACCCAGAAATTGTTCATGAAGGGAAACAGCAACATCTCACCCAGGGTAATGATGATCATGCCGAAGAGGGAGATCATCAATCGGTCGGCAATGTGAAAACACAAATAGGCCGTACCGATCAGAAAGGCTCCCATCATCATGTAGAGCGTACCCTCCCGCCGGTGCTCCAGTTTATATACCAGCACCATCTCCACCAGGGCAATGATCAATCCATTCATGGCCAGCAGCGAACCGATGGTAGCTTCATTGAGATGCACCATTTCCTTGAAATATACTGGAACCACACTAAACATCTGAAAGAAGCAGAGGCCCACCAGGAAGATGCAGCCCATGCCCCAGAGAAAGATCGGATCGCGGTAGGCGGATATCACGGGAGCAACCGTTTTTTCAGGCGGCTCCTGCTTTACCAGGCGGGTGTCGGTATGAAAGACAACGTATAATAAAAAGGACGCCAGGATGCAGGTGAGTCCGTCTGCCCAGAAAAGCAGGGAATAACTGACGCTGGCCAGCATTCCGCCCACGGCCGGACCGATAGCCCAGCCCAGGTTCACCGCCAGCCGGTTCAGGGAATAGCAGCGCGTTCGGTTCGTTTCATTACTATAGGCGGCTATGGCTGCCGAATTGGCCGGACGGAACGCCTCTCCCAGGCTGCTCAGGATGAAGATGCAGCTGATCAGCTGAGGCAAAGACCGCATTTGTCCCAATACAATAAACAATAAGCCATTCAGCAACAGACTGGCTATCTGAACGGACAGATATCCATAGCGGTCGGTGAGCCGTCCACCCAGGTAGCCTCCCAGGATAGAGCCCAAGCCAAAGGCCGCCATCACATAACCGGCCTGTGCCAGCGAATAGCCTTTTGAAGTGAGGTAAACGGTGAGAAAAGGTATCACCATCGTTCCACTCCGGTTGATGAACATAACCAGGGCCAGCCACCACATAGGGCTCGAGAGGCCACTGTATGCATTGCGGTAAAGCTGAATGGAACGCTGGATCATTTGCTAAATTAATTTAACCTTCACAACCATTGCCGCATGTTCCTTTATTTTTGTTGCTTAACAATTCAAAACATGAAAAAGTATTTTGTTGGTGCTGCCTGCCTGATCTCCGTAGCCAGCTTTGCTCAAAAGACAACACCAAAAAAGCCCGTATCCAAACCGGCTGTCAGCGCCAGCCTTTTGAAAAACGCCAATGACTCCGTGAGCTATGCCATTGGACTCAGCGTTGCCAATTTTTATTCGCAGCAAGGTGTAAAGTCACTGAACAGCTCCATGGTGACCAAAGCGATCAATGATGTATTCAGCAAGAAGAAGCCGATCCTGAATGAAGAGCAGGCCAACACCTGCGTGATGCGCTACCTCAATCCCAAGCTGACCCAGAACGTGGAAGCCGGAGAACGCTTCCTGGCCAAGAATAAAACCAAAGCCGGTGTGATGACCACCAGCAGCGGCCTGCAATACGAAGTGCTGAAAATGGGCGATGGCCCGAAGCCGGCGGCAACCGATACGGTTGAAGTGAACTATGCCGGAACTCTTATCGACGGAACCGAGTTTGACAACTCCTACAAAAGAGGGCAATCCATCAGCTTTCCTTTGAATGGCGTTATCCGCGGCTGGACCGAAGGCGTTCAGCTGATGCCGGTAGGCTCCAAGTTCAAGTTCTATATTCCCCAGGAATTGGGTTATGGCATGAATGAAACCGGACCGATCCCGGGTGGCTCCGTCCTGGTCTTTGAAGTGGAGCTGGTGAGCATTAAAAAGTAATTCAACCTGCTAGAGCGTTGTAAAGGTGAGGGCTTTTCTGAAAGCCTTCACCTTTCTTATTTAAAGAACCGGCGTTCGGTATGGGGCAAAAAAAGGGGGATGATCAGAAGACCATCCCCTTGAGCTAACCGACCTTAAACTATCGCTTCTTTATAATAATGTATTATTATTGGTACATCATTCATCAGGTACGGTCAGTTACCGGGTGTAAAAACACGCGGCTGCATATATACTAGTTACTAAAACACGTTGTTGAAAAACTTTCTAAGGAAGTTGGATACATTACTCAGTTGAGGGCTATACAGGGAATTGGGAGTGATCTTTTTCGTGGAATTGGAAGCTGAAGAGAGGCAGAGCATCAAAAATAGAGATTCCCTGATTAAAAACAAATATTTCCCCACATAATTTTTTGATTCCTATGTAGTTTGATGGATCTGCTCCTCCGCCCAGGCCAGGGCTTTGTCGAATTGCTCCTTTTCCGTAAGATGGGTATTATCCAGAATGATGGCATCTTCAGCCTGCATCAGCGGACTCACTTCACGGTGTGAATCGATATAGTCGCGCATTTCCAGGTTGGTGCGGATCTCGTCGATGGTGATGTTCGGATTCTTCTCATACAGCTCCTGAAAACGGCGCTGCACCCGTACGGTATTATCAGCGGTCATAAAGATCTTCAGTTCCGCATCGGGGAAGACCACGGTACCGATATCGCGGCCATCCATAACAATGCCCCTGCCCCTGCCCATACGCTGCTGCTGCGCCACCGCATAGGTACGCACCTCTTTTATGGCTGCCACATCGCTCACCTTCTCCGCCACCACCAGGTCGCGGATCACGTACTCCACGTTCTCGCCATTGAGATAAATCTCTGATCGCTCGCTTTTCTGATTCCAGTGAAACTCCAGGGATATATCTTCCAGTGCCTGGTGCACTTCCTTCTCATCCGTCCAGTCGATATGGTTCCTTAAAAAGTAAAGCGTTATAGCCCGGTACATGGCACCGCTGTCCACATAGATATAATTCAGGTGCTTCGCCAGCTGTTTTGCCAGTGTGCTTTTACCGCAGGAGGACCATCCGTCAATGGTAATGATTATCTTTTTCACCGCTGCAAAAATGCCGACTTCGGGGGAGACAGCAAAATAATTCAGACCACCGTCCACCGTCGACAGTCCACTGCCACGTACTAAAATATGAACTTTACTATCTCTTCCCGATTTGCTTCACGTTTTCTCTATTGCCCGAATCTAAACTACCCAACATAAAAAAATCCCGCCGAAGCGGGATTTTGATTTATCTGATTTACCAGTAATGTCTGTTTCAATCCAGTGAACCCTTCACTATTGACTATTCACTATTCACTTTTCGCTTCTTCCGTAACAGTCTTCAGCGTGAAGGTGAGCTTGCCGTTCTCCTTATCGAGGTCGGCATTCAGCACATCGCCGGCTTTCACGTTCATGTTCAAAATCTCTTCGGCCAGCGGGTCTTCCAGGTATTTCTGGATGGCACGGTGCAATGGACGCGCACCGAACTGCTGGTCGTATCCCTTGTCGGCGATAAAGCTCTTCGCTTCTTCGGTCAGCTCGAGGCTGAAGCCGAGGTTTACCAGGCGCTTCATCACACCCTTCATCAGGATATCGATGATCTCGAAGATATTTTCCTTGGAAAGCGAGTTGAAGATGATCACATCATCGATACGGTTCAGGAACTCGGGCGAGAAGGTACGCTTCAGCGCTTTCTCGATCACGGCCTTGTTGGCCTCGTCCTGGTTCTGTACCCTGGAAGCCGTGGCAAAACCAACGCCTTCCCCGAAATCCTTCAACTGGCGCACGCCGATGTTGGAGGTCATGATGATGAGCGTATTCTTAAAGTCCACCTTACGACCCAGACCATCGGTGAGCTGACCATCGTCCAGCACCTGCAACAGGATATTGTAGATATCCGGGTGGGCCTTCTCGATCTCGTCGAGCAGGATGACGCTGTACGGCTTACGACGCACTCTTTCAGTGAGCTGTCCGCCTTCTTCATAACCCACATATCCGGGAGGCGCACCGATCAGCCGGGACACCGTGAATTTCTCCATGTACTCACTCATATCGATACGGATCAGGGCATCTTCGCTGTCGAACATATGGCGGGCGAGCGCACGAGCCAGCTCCGTTTTACCCACACCGGTAGGACCGAGGAAAATGAAGGTACCGATCGGCTTCTTCGGATCTTTCAGACCCACGCGGTTCCGCTGAATGGCTTTCACCACTTTGCTGATCGCTTCGTTCTGTCCCACCACCATGGCTTTCATTTCATCCGCCATCTTACGCAGCTTCTGCGTTTCGGCTTCCACCATGCGCTTCACAGGGATACCCGTCATCATGCTGATCACTTCGGCGATCTCTTCCTCACCGATGGGGAAGCGCTTGTGCTTGCTTTCCTCTTCCCACTGGGCTTTGGCCTTTTCCAGCTCTTCACCCAGGCGTTTTTCGGTATCGCGCAATGAGGCGGCTTCTTCGAACTTCTGGCTTTTCACCACGCGGTTCTTTTCCACCTTGATGTCTTCTATCTTCTTCTCGAGCTCGAGGATGTTCTGCGGCACATTGATGTTCTTCAGGTGCACGCGGGCGCCTACTTCATCCATTACGTCGATGGCCTTGTCGGGCAATAAACGGTCGGTGATATAGCGGTCGCTCAGCTTCACGCAGGCATCAATGGCTTCCTGGTCGTAGTTCACATTATGGTAGTCCTCGTACTTGGACTTAATGTTGTTGAGGATCTGGATGGTATCGTCCACGCTTGGCGGCTCGATCATCACTTTCTGGAAACGGCGGTCAAGGGCACCATCCTTCTCGATGTACATGCGGTACTCGTCCAGGGTAGAGGCGCCAATGCACTGGAGCTCGCCACGGGCGAGAGCCGGCTTGAAGATGTTGGAGGCATCCAGCGAACCGCTGGCACCACCGGCACCCACGATCGTGTGGATCTCGTCGATGAACAGGATCACGTCGCGGTTCTTTTCCAGCTCGTTCATGATCGCCTTCATGCGCTCTTCAAACTGTCCGCGGTATTTGGTACCGGCCACCAGGGCAGCCAGGTCCAGGGAGATCACTCTTTTATCGAACAGCACGCGGGATACCTTACGCTGCACAATGCGGAGCGCCAGGCCTTCCACGATGGCCGTTTTACCCACACCGGGCTCACCGATGAGGATGGGGTTGTTCTTTTTACGACGGGAAAGGATCTGCGACACGCGCTCGATCTCCTTCTCGCGGCCCACGATGGGGTCCAGCGTGCCGGTTTCGGCCAGCTTGGTGATATCGCGGCCAAAGTTGTCCAGCACGGGCGTCTTGCTTTTGGCAGCGCCGGCCTGACGGGATTTTGACTGAGAATATTTCTTTTCATCATCAAAATCATCGTCATTCTCTTCCTGGTATTCGGCACGGGGATCGTTTGATTTCACCATGCCCAGTTCCTGTCTGAATAAATCGTAGTCCACGTCAAATTGATTTAAGATTTGAGTTGCAATGTTTTCTTTGTTCTTCAGGATGGAGAGCATCAGATGCTCGGTTTCCACGGTAGGGCTTTTCAAAGCTTTCGCTTCCAGGACCGTTACGCGAATCACCTTCTCCGCCTGTTTGGTCAAAGGAAGACTATTGATATTGGCAATGTTCTTACCGGTTTTATCTTTTACTGCGAGTTCGATTTCCTTTCGCAATTCATAGAGGTCAACATTAAAGCTCTTCAAAATGCGAACAGCCGTATTATCACCCTCACGAATCAATCCCAGCAATAAGTGTTCCGTTCCAATAAAATCATTTCCCAATCGCAACGCTTCCTCCCTGCTGAACGAGATGATCTCCTTTACCTGTGAGGAAAAATTATTATCCATTTGCTTGTTTGTGCTTTATACAATAATAAAAAATATTTTTGAGCGAAGTAAGACCCGATATGTTAAGTCTTACGGGTAGTCTATATGGAAGTCAAAACTGATACCAAAGAGAAATTTCATGTCATACGGGTGGAAACCCCACTATTATCTGCTAATATGGCAGCAGATTTGAACCGCCAGTTGTTAGAACTTCTTAAAGGTAGTACAAAGAACGTTGTATTGGATTTAAGTTCTGTTAAGAGTATGGAGGAGGAAGCGGCCGAGCAACTGGTGCGCACCCAGCAATATTTTTACGAGCATGAGGCCTCTTTCGTGGTGTGCAGCCTGCCAAAAGACGTCGAGCAATTCCTGGATGATAAGGAGTTGCTGGAGCTGATGAATGTAACCCCTACGGAAAGCGAAGCCTGGGATATCGTGCAGATGGAGGAAGTGGAGCGGGAGCTGTTCAATGAAGAAGAAGACAATTAGCTGATTGGAAAATTAGCTGATTAGCTGATGGTTCAGACACAGTCCTTACTAACGGTTGCGCGTTTCCTGTTTTTCATAAATGGATAGATTTGCTTCCTTTTGACTTTCCTTCATTGTTTAATTAATTCAATTGCACTTCATCTGTTCATGACTATACCCCCCTCCATACGATCGATCGTTGAACAAAAGATCAAAAGTTCTTTTAAGGAATCGGTGGTGGGTGGCGGGAGTATCAATGAGGCGTTCCGGTTAGATACCGGAGCGCGGTCCTATTTCCTGAAGGTCAATAGTGCTGTTAAATTTCCCCAGTTATTCCGGAAGGAAGCCGATGGCTTAGCGGCTATCCGGCAGACCGGGACCATCCGGGTACCCGATGTATACGAATGCTTTACCATAGATGACCGTCAGGCCTTGCTGATGGAATGGATCGAACCAGGGGAACGGACCCCTTCTTTCTGGAAGCTGTTCGGCGAACAACTGGCGGCACTGCACCGCCATACGGATACTGCCTTCGGGTTTTTGGAAGACAATTATATGGGCAGTGTAGTGCAGGATAATTCGCGGGCGAGGGACTGGAACGAGTTCTTTATCGAGAACCGCCTGGAACCCCTGCTTTACAGCTGCCTGGAGAAAGGCCTGCTGAACCAGGAGCATCTGAGATCGTTTGAACGCCTGTTTACGAAGCTGCCTGACATCTTTGAAACAATACCAACACCTACCCTGGTACATGGTGATCTTTGGAGCGGCAACTTCGTGTGCGATGCCCAATCCCGCCCGGTGCTGATCGATCCGGCGGTCTATTATGGCCACCCGGCAGTGGACCTGGGCCTGACCCGCCTGTTCAGCGGCTTTGCCCCGGACTTTTATGAAGCCTACCGGCATCACAGTCCTGCTACTACCGACTACGCGGCGCTGTCCGATGTGTGCAACCTCTATCCTCTGCTCCTCCACCTGCTGTTATTCGGCAGCAGCTATCTTCCCCGGATCGAATCGATACTGCGCACAACCGAATAATTCATTTCGCTTAATTTTATCACATGTTATCGGTGACGATATTGGGAAATAACTCGGCCGTTCCGGCCTTTAACCGGCACCCTACCAGCCAGGTGGTGTCGCAGGACGGTAACAATTACCTGGTGGACTGCGGCGAGGGCACACAGATCCAGATGATCAAGTACAAGGTGCGGCGCGGCAAGATCTCGCACATCTTCATCTCGCACCTGCACGGCGACCACTATTTCGGGCTGGCCGGCTTACTGAACACCTTCGGCCTGCTGTCGCACAAGCAGGAGCTGCATGTGTACGGTCCCGCCCCGTTGCAGCAGATCATCGAGATGCAGCTGAACGTAGCCGATACCTCACTGCCCTACCCCCTGCATTTCCATACCTTGTCCGAAGCGGGCCTGCTGGTGGACAACGACAAGATCCGCATCAGCTGCTTCCGCACCAATCACCGCATCGAATGCTACGGCTTCCTGTTTGAAGAAAAGCAGGGCAAGCGCAAGCTGCTGATCGAGAAGGTGCGCAAGCTGGACATTCCCGTCAGCTTTTACAGCAGCCTGCAGCAGGGCCTGGATTATATTACACCCCGCGGCCATACCATACCCAACGATACGGTTACCATTCCGTCGGACCGCGGCCGCAAGTATGCCTTCTGCGCCGATACCAAATATGACGAAACGCTTATCCCGCACATCTACGGTGCGGACATGATCTACCATGAAACGACCTATCTCGACAATATGCGCGAGAAAGCGTTCGACCGTTTCCATTCCACCACACGGCAAGCCGGCGAGATCGCCCGCAAGGCGATGATCGGCAAGCTGCTGATCGGCCATTTCTCCTCCAAGTACAGTACGCTGGAACAATTTCTTGAAGAGACCCGACAGGTTTTTCCGAATACGGAGCTGGCCATCGAGGGAAATACGTATGAAGTGCATTGATTAGCTGATGAGGAGATTAGCTGATTAGCTGGTGCTGGGCGTACTTGCATACGGTTTTTCCTGTGTTAGGTAGTAGCTTCAGAGCGAGTCAATAGTCAATAGTGAGTGGTTTACTTGCATACGGTCTTTTCCTGCGTATTGTTTTGGCGTAAGGCCCTCTAGAGGTGCAGGGGATTGCTTTCCAGCCAAGTGCGGGACTAAAGACGGGACTTACAGCGTTCCTCCTCGCAATGACGGAGAGGCAATGAGTGATCAGTGATCAGTGATGAGTGGGCGTAACCGGTTACGGTCTTTCTTCACAATATCTTGGGCGTAAAGATCCCTCCTCGTCGGGATGACAGAGAGTAGTCACTAGTGAATTAGTCAATAGTGAATAGTGAGTGGTGGACTTTAAACAAATCAGACATCAGCCATCAGACATGATCAAATTCAAATCTGACATCTGACATCAGAAATCAGACATCTGTTCTATTCCATGAGCCATTGATAGAACAGGGGGAATTCGTTGCGCCAGGTGGATTCGCTGTGGGTGCCGTCGTTGCGGATGACGGTTTGCATCTTGGCCTTGCTGTGGCGGTGCACCTGGTCGAAGACGTGGAGCATGTCGGGTACCATGGTCTCGCCTTCTTTTTGTCCGGCGAAGAAATAGAGCCTGCCTTTGATCTTTTTTGCCTGGTGCGGATCGATGGTCTTCAGTTGCGGGGCGATCCAGAAGGCGGGCGAAAAGATGCCGGCACCACCCCACTGCTTCGGATCGCGGAGGATGGCGTAGAAAGAGATCAGTCCGCCCATGGAGCTGCCCGCGATGAAGTTGTACTTCGCCGGCTTGCGCG
>DATAHC010000529.1:0-12077 GCA_036263415.1 Flavisolibacter sp. | reverse complement strand
CAGTCGGAAGCGGCCATGACGCCTTCCGTACGGTATTTGATTTGACCGACAGGGGTTTGCGAATTGATATGCATGCCGAACATCACATCCACTATCGGATTGTCCAGCACACCTTCTTTCACCATCAGCGGAGCTCCGCCTTCTTCACCCAGTGGCGGGCCTTCTTCCGAAGGCTGAAAAACAAATATAACGGTACCGCTCAGCTGCTGTTTCATACCGGCCAGGATTTCTGCGGCACTTAGCAACATGGATATATGCGTATCGTGTCCGCAGGCATGCATCACACCTACTTCCTGTCCGTTATATAACGCTTTCGCAGTAGATTTAAAAGGCAGGTCGTTGCGCTCTGTTACAGGTAGTGCATCAATGTCGGCACGTAAGGCGATGACCGGTCCGGGCCTTCCCGTACGCAGAATACCGACAACTCCGGTTTTGGCAACCTTTTCCTTTACTTCAATTCCAAGGGACCGCAGGTGATCGGCAATAAGCTTCGCCGTTCTCACCTCGTTGTTTCCAAGTTCGGGGTGCTGGTGTATATCTCTTCTCCAGGCAATGGTTTTGGATTGGATTTTAGCTGCCGCCATTTCAATATAAGCATCGGTATTTTCTTTCTTTTGTGCGTTTACGACAGATGTGCCGATGAGAAGGAAAGCCACCAGGTTTCTCAGATACATAGCATGATGTTGAAAACTAAATATACTCACTGTTTGCCCAATCTATTCTGACAGCGCTGTTTTTTCTATATTTATCGCCATATGATGTTGCGTCATGTTCCGTTTCTAAAGAATGTGTTCCTCTACAGCATAACGGCTTTCGGAGGACCACAGGCGCATGTGGCTATGATGATGAAGATCTTTGTAGACAAAACACCTTATGTTACAAAGGAAGAGTTACTGGAGTATAATGCCTTTTGTAATTTATTGCCGGGCGCTTCCTCCACGCAAACGGTTACACTGATCGGCTATAAGAGGGGAGGTGTTCCGCTGGCTATTCTTACCCTGCTGATCTGGATCGCACCGGCCTGTTTGCTGATGGGTGCTTTTTCCTTCCTCCTGCATTATATAGATCAATCATCCCTGCATACCAATATCTTCAAGTTTGTTCCTTCCATGGCTGTCGGCTTTCTGGTGTATGCATCGGTAATGGCGTTTGGGGTTTCTATCCGGAACACCATCACCTGGGCGATCATGTTCCTTTGTATACCCGCTACTTATTTTCTTTTTCGCACGCCCTGGATCTTTCCGATGCTGATTGTTATGGGTGGCATCGCTACCAACCTCAGTCATAAAAGGATACCGCAGCGGGAAACCAAACCCAAAAAGATCAAGTGGTGGAACATCTGGCTCTTTGCCTCCATTTTTCTGATCGCAGGAACGATCAGCGAGGTAGCCCGGAAAAATGACTGGCCCGATCGTAAGCCAATCCATCTGTTTGAGAATACCTACCGGATGGGAAGCCTGGTATTCGGTGGGGGCCAGGTATTGATGCCTATGATGTATGAGCAGTTTTCTGTACGACCGGAAATTGTCAGGGAAGCCAATCCGGCAGCAGCAAAAAATGTAGTCAGCGTGGATAAGGATGATATGACCACTGGTATGGGAATCGTTAGGGCCATGCCGGGACCTGTTTTCTCTATTGCCTCTTTCACGGGTGGCATGGCCTTGAGGGAAGGCGGGAAAGAAGCGCAGTTAATGGGATGTATTATCGGGTCTATCGCGATCTTTTTGCCGAGTGCTTTACTGGTATTATTCTTTTTCCCAATATGGAATAACCTGAAGAAATATGCTGTGGTTTATCGGTCTCTGGAAGGGATCAATGCAGCTGTAGTAGGTATCATGATTGCTTCTACTTTGTTCATTATGAAGGACATATCGCTATCATCCACTTCCATTACGAGCTTTGTAAATATTGCTGTAATACTTTGTACCTTCTTGTTGCTGCAGTTTACCAGGATCCCTTCTCCACTGGTTGTCGCAGCCTGTCTGACTCTGGGTTATTTCCTGTGAGGCTTTTTAAAAAATCCGAGTGTGGCAATTTCATCCGCCACTGGTTCCGGCACCAGGTATTTTATGGATTTCCCTTCGGCGATCAGGTTACGGATATAGGTAGCCGAAATTTCCAGTAAGGGCGCCTGCATAACTTCTACCTGCGCATTCCATTTATTCTCAACGGGGAAATTAGGCCGCTCATATACTAACAGTGGGTAGTTCCGTATAATGGCTTCAGCATTCTTCCAGTTTCCCAGATTCTGAAAACTGTCGCTGCCCATGATGATGGAGAAATCATTTTGCGGATACTTTTCTTTCAGATAAATAAGTGTAAAGGCTGTATAGGACGGCTTTGGAAGTGCGAATTCAATATCACTGGCCTTTAGGCGACTATCTCCTTCAATGGCTTTTTGTACCAGGTGAAACCGGTCGTATTCATTTAATAGGGTTTCTGATTTCTTAAACGGATTCTGTGGACTGACCACAAACCAAACGCGCTGAAGGGAGGTGCTGTTCAGTATATGACTGGCTATTATTAAGTGCCCGATATGTATGGGGTTGAAGGAGCCAAAATATAGACCGACTTTCATTTCTGATCGACTTGAGAAACTATAACTCTACAATAATTTGATTGGCTTCATTAATACGTAAGCTTAGGGAATATCCGGCAATACGGATAGAGATCGGATCTCCTAAAGGTGCTCTTTGCTCCACAATTACCGATTCACCGGGTATGCAGCCCATTTCCATGAGCTTCAACGCAAGGTCCGGATTTTCAAATGCCTTAATGATGCCTCTTTCTCCGGTTTTCAATTCAGATAACTTCATAATCGATTTCAAAGCTATTGTAAACTATACATTCGGTTTACGAATTTTGGACAATGAGCGGAGCTTCTTCTAAAATTGAATTCCATTACTTGGTAGACCCTTTTACTTTCAAGCACCGTCAAAAGGTGAAAGCTTTCATTAATAGGCTCCTCAAAAAGAATCATAAAAGGGTGGAACATATCAATTATATCTTCTGTTCTGATGATTATTTGCTGGAGCTGAATAAAACCCACCTAAAACATAATACGCTTACCGATATAATAACCTTTGAGCTTTCTCCAAAAGGCGAGGACTTACTAGCTGATATTTATATAAGCATTGATCGGATTCGGGAAAATGCATCAATCTTTCAATCTTCTTTTACAAGAGAACTGCATAGAGTCATTTTCCATGGTGCGCTGCATTTATGCGGCTATAAGGATAAGAGTAAACAGGATGCTATAATGATGAGGTCCCTGGAAGAGAAATGGTTGGATATCTACTTCGTTCCACGTGGAACAAAATGAACCAACTTTAACAATGTTTCCCGTGGAACACTGAAGTAAATTTGCATCCTTATGTTTCAAGAATACGATGTAATTGTGGTAGGAGCCGGTCATGCAGGTTGTGAAGCGGCGGCAGCAGCAGCTAATATGGGCTCAAGTGTGCTTTTGATTACAATGAATATGCAGACCATAGCACAGATGAGCTGTAATCCAGCAATGGGTGGAATAGCAAAAGGACAGATTGTGCGGGAAATCGATGCCTTGGGTGGATACTCGGGTATCGTATCTGATGAATCCATGATTCAGTTCAGAATGCTGAACTTATCCAAAGGGCCAGCAATGTGGAGCCCAAGGACTCAAAATGATAGGATGCTCTTTGCCCAGAAATGGAGGGAACGACTGGAACAAACGGAAAACGTCTCTATCTATCAGGATATGGTAAATGAAATCCTGATTAGGGAGGGAAAAGCTTGTGGAGTAATTACGGGTATGGGGCATGAGATCAAGGCTAAAGCAGTAGTTCTGACAAATGGAACCTTTTTAAACGGGGTAATTCATATTGGTGAAAAACGTTTTGGGGGAGGTAGAGTAGCAGAGAGAGCAGCTACGGGTATTACTGAGCAATTGGTTAGGCTGGGATTTGAAAGTGATCGCCTTAAAACAGGCACGCCACCCCGGATTGACGGTAGATCGTTGGATTATACCAAAATGGAGGAACAGAAAGGAGATGAGGTAGTAGGCAGGTTTTCCTTCCTTGAAACAAAAAGGCCGGCGAAGCAAAGAAGCTGTTGGATCACCTATACCAGCCCTGAGGTACATGAGATCCTTAAAACGGGTTTTGATCGTAGTCCTATGTATACCGGGCGTATCGAAGGTACGGGCCCTCGTTATTGTCCCAGTATAGAAGACAAGATCAATCGCTTTGCAGAAAGGGACCGCCACCAACTATTTGTAGAACCGGAAGGTTGGGATACGGTAGAGATCTATGTCAATGGCTTTTCCACGTCGCTTCCGGAGGAAGTGCAATACAACGCCTTGCGGAAAGTACCGGGTTTTGAAAACGTAAAGTTCTTCCGTCCGGGCTATGCAATTGAATATGATTTCTTCCCGCCTACACAGTTAACCTATAGCCTTGAAACAAAACAGGTGGAGAACCTGTTTTTTGCTGGCCAGATCAATGGAACCACGGGTTATGAGGAAGCTGCCTGCCAGGGTTTGATGGCTGGTATGAATGCACATCTTAAAGTTGCCAATCAAAAGCCCTTCCACCTTAAAAGGAGCGAAGCCTATATAGGCGTATTGATCGATGACCTTATCAATAAGGGAACTCAGGAGCCCTACCGCATGTTTACGTCAAGGGCTGAGTTCAGGACCTTGCTGCGCCAGGATAATGCAGATTTGAGATTGACGGAAATGAGCTATCGCTTAGGCTTGGCCTCACAGGAACGAATGGAGAAAGTAAGAGCAAAGCAGGAAGAGATCGAACAGATCAGGAAAAAGCTGGGCACTACACAATTAGAACCGGATCAGGTGAATCCATTTTTCAACAATATAGGAAGCGCACCTATTTCTGAAAAACAAAAACTGGACAAGATCATACTTCGCCCTTCGGTTGGACTCTCAGCGCTGAGCAAGGAGGTCCCGCAGGTAGCACAGCTCTTGGAAGACTATACGCAGGAAGCCATTGAACAGAGCGAAATACAGACAAAATACCAGGTTTATATCGGTAAGGAAAAGGAACTAGTAGACAAAATGCGGCAGCTGGAAGACTTGGAAATACCACAATCGTTTGATTATCAAAGAATTATATCCTTAGGAGTAGAGGCCCGTGAGAAGTTAAACAAGATAAGACCCAGGACGCTCGGCCAGGCAAGTCGTATTTCAGGGATCAATCCCAGTGATGTACAGATTCTCATGGTCTATATGGGTCGTTGATCATTTCCACGCTGTCTGGAGGATCCAGCCTAGCTGGCCCCTTAATTGGACCAGCCCGAATTCATTAAAATACCCAATAATATCCACCATCGTAAAAGCAGGAACTTCCTGCTTTTTTGGTGCAGTAGCAACCGGAGATTCATAAAAGAACGTAGCTGCGTTTAGTTTAACACGCTTCAAGGGAATGGTTCCTGCTTGGACCAGTCCTTTATCAAGGATTGATTCCCGGCCATCCGGCAACTGAATACGCACCTGTTGCGAAGAAAAAGCAAGGGGCTTCATAGCCGTTCCGAAAGCAAGTAAATTGGCCTGTGCACCGGCAGCTTCTACAACGGTGGTCGGCTTTACAAGACGCAGGTATTCCTGAAAGATTTCCGGATTCACCTTTACATCCGCCGCCTTTTTGATTTCCCTGTCCACGAAAGCAAGAGGGTCGATGGCACCATCCGAAGTATAAATACCGAAGTGGAGGTGAGATGGGGTGGTGCGCGCATTCCCGGTATTGCCGACCAGTCCTACGGTATCACCCGTATTTATGCGCTGCCCGGACTGTACAAGTTGCTCATCCAGATGCGCATAATAAAGGGAATAGTTCTTACCCGAAGGCCGCAGAAAGACAACCCGGCCTCCCAATTTGTTTTCAGTAACCGATGTGATCACACCGGTTGCAGAGGCTATGGCCGGTGTTCGTTTCGGTGCGAAGATATCGATGCCTTCATGACGTCTTCCGCCTTCATCGCGGCTATCACCCCAGAAGCTTCCAATCTTTGCCTGCTGTCCGGCAACAGGAAATTGCAGGGAAGGTCCAACCGAAATATCAAGCGTATAATCTCCGCTTTGCAACAACTGAGGTTGTAAACGAAGTAAAAGTGTTTCGTCGTCCTCTGCACTGAAGCTTAAGTCGGTTCCCGCACTATCCAGGGCTTGCACCAACGTAGGCCCGGAACCTGCATGAATCCGCCATAATTCAAGGAACAAAATAAATCCGGAAGCGGGGTTCTTCTGTATTGCTATGTTCAGCTTCTGTCCTCTTTTAGCTGTGAAACGTAAGCCAGCTGCGAGTGGAGCATCTGCAGCAAAATATCCGGTTTCCTTATACGGTAGGCTGATCGTCACCGGCTGGTCCAATGCTTTTTGCGCAGCGGCAAACCAACGGGCACCCAGCGTGGTTTCTTTCAGTCCTGCATCGGTCAGCTTCTGCCCATATTGTTCATGCAGGGTTTTTTTCCCAAACAGGCCCGGGCCGGTTTTGCAGGAGTAACCAACCAGAAGCAACAAACCTAACAGATATGTTTTCATGTTACTGTAATAGACCATTCCAGTACAAACGCCAAGCCATGACATCAGGCGGTTTCCTGCCTGGATTCTGTGAGGCGGCGGTGATGGTTCATTACGGCGCGTATATCACCAAAAGAGATCTCATTTCGCACACGTTGTTTGATGGTAGTTAGGGAGAGCCCTTCCTGGTCGATCACTTTAAGGATCTCTTCAATCTTCTCCGGAGCAACGATCTCTTCTACTGCCAGTTCACCGGTATATATGAAAGAGGCTAAGTGACTTTCGACCGTTCCGGTTGCCAGATGTCGCATGTCTGCAATATCAGCAATGGAATGACCTTCCCGGAAGAGATTCAGGGAATCGCGCTGGCTGCCGCCTTTCTCTGTCTTCTGCTTTCCGGATCCTTTGGTTCGTGCCAGCTTCTGGTGAAACGCAGGCAATTCATATTTCACAAAGATCAATTCACCATATTCAATCGCATTGAGGCGTTCGACCGCATTGGTTAACACTTTTCCCAACATCTGCAGTTCCGCATAATACTTCTTCACCTTACTCACATATTGAAATGCGGAAACATGCTCTTCGAAAGGAACGATCAACTCTTCAGAAATGAATTTCGCAATATATAGAATGGCCTTGTTCACGCGTTGCTGCAAGGCGTCCGGATCCTGCCGCGTATAAAGCTGCTGCAGCTGCTGCTGAAATTTGTCGCCTACTTCCTTGATCTCAATCGCCTTCAAAAGGAGTTGATGGTTGCGCTCTACAATAGCTTGCTGGTCGGGAAGTTTCTTGGTGCGGATCAATTCCTTCCAGTCTCTCATAGCCTTTACCAGCCTGGAAAAATGGAAAGCTTTCATCAGTACCTCTCCCTGGTAGAGTACCTTCTCGCGTTTCAGCAGTTCTTCCAGTTCCTGGTCATTCGCTTCCTGGCTGGCAAATGCCAGTACCCGCTCGTCTGTAGAAATGGCCTGCTTGTAAATGCGGGAATGCAGGACCAATCCATCCAGCGAGGTACATCGGCTAAGCGCTACATAAACCTGGCCGGCTGCAAAGGAGGCCCCGGCATCGATCACCGCCTTATCGAAGGTCAGGCCCTGGCTTTTATGGATCGTGATCGCCCAGGCCAGCCGGATCGGAAATTGTTTGAAGCTCCCCAGTTCCTCTTCCTCGATATCATCCACCTCTTTGTTATAGTTATAGCGAATGTTCTTCCAGGTCTCTTTTTCCAGCTTCAGTTCTTCACCGTCTTCAAACGCCACGGTCACTTCTTCCTTCTGGATCTTTTTGATCAGGGCCAGCTTTCCGTTGAAGTAGCGCCGCTCGGCTCCGGAATCGTTCTTGATGAACATCACCTGCGCGCCTTCCTTTAATTCAAGAGTAAGGTCGGTTGGCAAGGCCTTGTCGCTGAACTCGCCTTTCAGCTCTGCCTGGAACTGATAAGCGATTCCCGGTAGTTTTTTGATCGCCGATTCGTTGATCACGTCGGCTTTCCGGTTGTGTGTGGTGAGCGTAATATATTTATCGGCTGCCTCCGGATGAAAGGCCGGATTGAACCGCTTATTCAATTCTCCCAGGTCCTGGTCCTGTGGCTGGTTATTACGGATCCGGTTGAGAATATCGATGAAATGCTGCTCATTCTGCCGGTAGATCTTCTTCAGTTCTACATATAAAGGTGGCGCTTCCTGTACCGCTTTGGAATGAAAGAAAAAAGGACTTTCATAATACTGCTGCAACAGGTTCCATTCATTCGAAGGCACTACCGGTGGCAACTGGAACAGGTCACCGATATAGACCACCTGCACGCCTCCGAAAGGAAGGGTGGGCTGTTTACGGAAATGCCGCAGAATGGTGTCCATTGCATCCAGCATATCGCACCGCACCATACTCACCTCATCGATGATCAGTAACTCCAGTTCCTGTAGCAATTCCCGCTTGGTGGTCGTAAAGTGAATGTTCCGGAACAGGCTATGTTTGTCTGTCGCCTCCTGGTTCTGTCCGAAACGGTCGATCGTGCCCGGCACAAAAGGTCCAAAGGGTAGCTGGAAAAATGAGTGCATGGTCACACCGCCGGCGTTGATGGCGGCAATACCCGTAGGGGCTACCACCACGGCATTTTTCCTTGTATGCTCTTTAATATATTTCAGAAAAGTGGTCTTACCCGTACCGGCCTTGCCCGTAATGAATACATGCCGGGAGGTATGGTTCACCAGGTCTGCTGCCAGGTTAAAGATCGTGTTGGATGAATCGTGCTGCGCCATGGTTCCTGCTCGCTGTTTCGCTTGAAATTTATGGTAAGATACGTGCTTGCTCCGGAAGAAAAATGCTAAAATTATTAGTGTAATAAGAGCGCCGTAACGGGTACGGACGCCCTTCCGTTTTCATGCGGGACTCGTCTGTTTCTCCACCTGGATGGCAAAGGCCTGCACTTCGGAAATATATTTCATCACGCCTTCCTTATCCTTGTAGCGCCTGTTGGTCAGCTTTCCTTCTACGGAGATCTCGGAGCCCTTTCTCAGGTCCTGCTCCAGCGCCTCCGCCACCTTTCCCCAGGCAACGATCGAGTGCCACTGCGTGTCCTTTACGGTTTCGCCTTTGGCATTCTTATAAAATTCATTGGTGGCCATACTGAACCGGGCCAGTTTCTTACCGCTTTCGGTGGTCCTGATATCGGGCAACTTTCCAAGATTGCCGGTTAACTGAACTTTATTTTTAGAGACTTGCATAAACTGAATTTTGATTGTTAGAAAATGGCAACGGGGCGCCTTCCGTTGATGATGCAAAGATGGCTTTACAAGGAGCCCGTACTCGTATGTTATCCCTTTATATGCGTATATAAGCGTTTGTAAACGGCTATACAAATGACCAATTGCAACATCTCTAAATTGAGGTATGAATCAATCCATGTCGGAGAAATATTGTCTTACCTGTCAGAAGCCGATAAAAGGAAGAAGTGATAAAAAATTCTGCGACGATTACTGCCGCAATAATTTTAATAACCAGCTGCATGCAGAAACCAACAATACCATCCGCACCATCAATAATACCTTGCGCAAAAACCGCAGGATCCTGGAAGAGCTGTTACCCGATTCGGAAAAGATGGCGAAGACCACCAAAGAAAAATTACTGACGATGGGTTTTCAGTTTCGCTTCCTTACCCACACCTATAAAAATCAAAAAGGGAATAGCTACTATTTCTGCTATGAGTATGGCTACTTACCCTTGGAGAACGATTGGTTCCTGATCGTAAGGCGCAGGGAAAAGTAAAACGGTAAATCGGTTTATTTGAAAAGAGCAACTTCAAATCAGATAAACAAAACGGAAATGGAACTAACAAATTTCAGCCCGCGTTACTGATCTGGTCCGTTCTATCGCTGATCGGACTGGTAGCTTTGATTTTGCTCAACGTACGCTATTTGAATAACAGGCAGGCGAAGTAACCATTCTCACAAGTGACATAATTGGTCAATACCATTCTTCATTTATAACTTCATGATTTTGTGTCTTTCATCTTAGAGATATAATTGCTACCAAATAATGCAAGTGAGAAAACTCAAAATACTATTTGTTTGTACGATCAATCGGATGAGAAGTGCAACTGCACAAAATATTTTTGAGAATGATATAAGATTCGAAGTGAAATCCGCAGGTACCGATCAATCTGCTGCAACCATTCTTACAACTCAATTAATGGATTGGTCAGATGCGATTGTAGTGATGGAAAAACAGCATCGAAATTTTATACGGTCGAAATATCCTGACTACTATATAAAGAAAAAAATCGTTTGCTTATATATACCTGATGAATATGATTTTATGCAACCTGAATTGATTGCTATTCTCAAAAACAAAGTTGAAGATGTTTACAAAAAGGGTTTATTAGGTGCATATAGCGGATGAACTCATTTAGTATTAACCTTGAAGTTCATTAATTATCAAATCTATTCATATCAAATATTGCCTAAGGTCAAAATCGAAACTTTTATAAAACAAAAATCCCCTGTGAAATAATATCACAAGGGATCTATTTGTTTCCAGTGGTGTGGGGCGGGATCGAACCGCCGACACAAGGATTTTCAGTCCTTTGCTCTACCGACTGAGCTACCGCACCTCCTTTCCGCAAAAGCGGGCTGCAAAAATAAGGGTTTCAGGTTTTAATTGTTGATAACCTGTGAAATATTTTTAGTTGCCGTAAACGCTCAGAAACTTGATCCGCATGATCTTCAGCTGCTCCCAGTTATAATTCCCGTCGGCCAGCTCGTCCTGGGCCACCTGCAGCGAAGAGGTCTCGCAGCCCTTGAAATATTCCATGATCTCTTCCTGCTCGTATTCGTCCAGCATCTGGTCAATGGCGTAATCGAGGTTCAGCTTCGTGCCGCTGGCGGCGATGGTCTCCATCTCTTCCAGCAGGGCGTCGATGCGCAGGTCTTTATTGCGGGCAATCATTTCCAGCGGTATCTTCTTGTCCACCTGCTGAATGATGTGCACCTTGTTACCGCTCTTGTTCACCACGCTCTTCATCACAAAATCATCCGGCTTCTCGATCTGATTCTCCTCCACGTAGCTCGCAATCAGGTCCATGAACGGCTTACCGTATTTGATGGCCTTGCCCTTGCTCACGCCCTGGCAACGGGCCAGTTCGTCGGTCGTGGTCGGGTACAGGGTAGCCATGTCCTGCAGAGAGGTTTCCAGGAAGATCACAAACGGCGGCAGGTTCTTGCGCTTCGCTTCCTTCTGCCGCAGTTCCTTCAGCAGCTCGAACAGCTTTTCGTCGGTGGCTGAAGCGCCGGCGCCGGCATCGGAACCCTCGTCATCATCTTCATTAGCCTCTTCATAGAGGTTGTTCATCACGATCGGGAAGGATTTTGGTTTTTTGAAAAACTCATTGCCTTTCTTCGTGATCTTCAGCACGCCGTATTCTTCAATATCTTTTTTCAATAAGCCTTCCAGCAGCATCTGGCGCAGCAGCGAGTTCCAGAAATGATCCGGCTGCTCCTTGCCGATCCCGAATTCAGCCAGGCTTTCATGACGGAACATCTTGATCTGCGGCGTCAGCATACCGATGATAATGCGCACCACATAATCGGTGGCAAAGCGCTCGTCCAGTGCCTTGATCACCTGCAGCGCCTGGATCACGTTGGCCTTGGCCTCGATCTTTTCTTTCGGATGGCGGCAGTTGTCGCACTGGCCGCAGTTCTCCTGCGTGTATTCCTCGCCAAAATAGCTCAGCAGCACCTTCCGGCGGCAAACGCCGCTCTCGGCATAGGCTACCGATTCGTTGATCAGCTGGGCGCCTACTTCGCGTTCGCTCAGGGGCTTGTCGCGCATCAGGTGCTCCAGCTTCGATACGTCCTTGTGGGAATAATATAAGATACACTTACCCTCCAGTCCGTCCCTTCCGGCACGACCGGTTTCCTGGTAGTAGTTCTCGATCGATTTGGGAATATTATAGTGCATTACAAAGCGGATGTCCGGCTTGTCAATGCCCATACCGAAAGCGATGGTGGCCACGATCACCTGCACGTCTTCATTCAGGAAGAGGTCCTGGCGCTCGGCCCGCAGCTTC
>DATAHC010000528.1:0-4819 GCA_036263415.1 Flavisolibacter sp. | reverse complement strand
GGTACGTAAGGGCATGCGCATTCTTATCTTTCAGCTGCGTACTGAAACGAATAATGTTCTCCGTTGCAGGTGCCAGCGTTAAGGGCAGCCCCCAGTCCCTCGAAAATTCCACGTACCGCAGTCGTTCCAGCGGCTTGTATTTCTGCTGCACGAACTCGTAATCAATATTGGAGTTCAGCATCAGTTTTCGCGCACTGCTCAATAAAGACGTATTAGCATACTGCACCCTTGCTGCCAGCCCTTTATCATCGCCGCCATCTTTACTCGAAAAGGTATTCGCATCATTATTACTTACGGCCACTTCCGTTTTAAGGGCATTCTTCTTATCGATCTGGTAATCGGTTCCAAAACTGATCAGCTGCTGCTTTTTAGGAGTAACCAGGATCTGCACCGGCTCAAAGCGTCCCTGCCGCACCCCGCTTACGGGGGGTACAAAACGGTATACCTTGCCGTTCGCGCCATTGAAATCAGGCACGTAATTACCACCTCCCTGTCCCAGATCCGTAAAGGATAACGAATAATGCGCAACGGATGGGTCGGTGGAATACCGGTAAAAGGAGTCTGTCACGATCCCATTGGTATAGTAGATCTTTTCATATAGAATTTTATCGGAAGCAAAACTATCGCGGACTACGGTCGGATAAAGCGCCCGGGAGATGCTGTCGCCGATATCGAACAGGAATTGCTTTTGACGGGCGTCCAGGGTCTGATTGATCTGAGAGTTCTTGGCATCGCTGTTGGTAAAAGCTCCCACCTTGAATTTCAGGCGTTCATTAACGCTTATTTCCTGGTAGCCATAAAGATTGGCATTCAGATAATTCCGGTCGGCATATTCAAATTCCACCTGTATTCTGGAGTCCTTGGTGATCAGGCGCCTGGGCATGAAAGTGATCTCCGCCGTATTATAATTGATGATATAATCCTGCTCTTCCCCTCTTTGAAGCAATTCCCCATCCAGGTATACCCTTTCGGTATTGGCCAGAACAATGAAGAAGAACTCATTATTCGCTCCCGTTAAACGGTAGGGTCCCTGGTTCCCTTCCAGGTTGGGGTAAGTGGTCCGGTCGATCAGGTTCCGGTTGAACTTTCCCTTGGCAATGGACCCGCTTACCAGTGTCGTTGCCTTTACCGAAGGCGCCACCTGGTAACTGGTCTGAAAAGAAATGCCCTGCAGCCTTTTGTAAAAGTTGAGAAAGTACATCTGGTTCTGCCGGATATCGATATCTCCCAGGTTCAGCTGCCAGTTCCTTTTTTTGAATTGCAGGAAGACCTGGTCGAATTCATTCAACTGCTGGGTGGTGCCGTCCGGCTGGATGGGAATATTATTATCGGTGAGGGCGGCAGCGATTTCGATGCTGTCTTTCAGCATACCATTCAGTTGTAGCTGAAAGGTGGAATTGACGACTGCATCCTGGTTATTGCCAAAGGAAAGTGCCCGACCAAAGCTTCCGTTGTACTGGATACTGCCGAAGTCAAAAACGCTTTTATTTTCAGATACGCCGTTCCTGTTGAATTCAAAGGGTGCCACATACACATTATTGACCACGCTGTCGAAATTGTAGCGTTGCGCTACAGCATTGAGGCGGTAAGGAAAAACGCGGTAGGTCATGATGACGGTATCGGTTTCCGGCCTCACCTTCCATTTGAGGACGGCCCGGATATAGTCGATCTGATAAGCACCTGTATCCACCTGGAGAATCGAAAATGATCTTGGAATGATACTGACCGAATCCAGCAAAAGGCTGTCGCCGCGCACGGCCATTTTCCGGATCCTGAAGTTGGAAACGGGAAGTCCGGGAGCAGGTTGTTGTGCCGTACTCGCCAGGGAAACCTGGAAGAGTAGGAACAACAATAATATCCGGCTCAGAAGCTTCAATTAGTCAGGTTTTTCAGGAATGGTAAAAATGCTGAATTTTAACGCTCAAACATAAGATTAATTGTTAAAGCGACCGGTATTATCGGTCATTCCCATGAGAATGGGCCATTCCTTCCTACCGCAGCAATAAAAAGACCCGCCAAAGGCGGGCCTGAAATGGATATGTTATAGAGCTTACCGCTATTTATCGGAAGCCAGTCCGGCAAACAGGTAATCCTTGTGCATTCTTGAAATGTTGGTGATGGCAATCTCTTTGGGGCAGACCGCTTCGCAGGCACCGGTAAAGGTGCAGCTGCCAAATCCTTCCTTATCCATCTGTGCCACCATGCTCAGCACCCGGTTCTTACGTTCCGGCTGTCCCTGAGGCAATAGCCCGAGGTGTGAGATCTTGGCGGACAGGAACAGGGAAGCGGAGGCGTTTTTACACGCAGCTACGCAGGCACCGCAGGCAATACAGGCTGCCGCTGCAAAGGAAGCATCTGCATTATCCTTATCAACCGGAATGGCATTACCATCCACGGCGTTACCCGTGTTCACGGAAATAAAGCCGCCTGCCTGAATAATGCGGTCAAACGCGGAGCGATCGGTAGCAAGGTCCTTAATAACCGGGAAGCCTTTAGCTCTCCAGGGTTCTACCACAATGGTGTCTCCATCCTTGAAAGCACGCATATGGAGCTGACAGGTAGTGGTAGCATGCCAGGGGCCGTGCGGACGTCCATTGATATACATAGAGCACATACCGCAGATACCTTCACGGCAATCATGGTCGAAAGCAATGGGCTCCTTACCTTCCTGTACCAGGCGCTCGTTGAGCACATCAAACATCTCCAGGAACGACATCTCGGAAGAAATATCCTTCACCTGGTAGGTCTCGAAGCTGCCTTTGCTCTTACTATTCTGTTGACGCCATACTTTCAGCGTCAGGTTCATATTGTAATGTTCCATATAAAGCTCCCTGTCCTCCTGCTGAGGAACTTAGATTTTATACTGTTATTGATTGAAACAGGTTTGCTTGATCGGATCCCGCGATCGTAAGCATCCCTTATATGTCTAAGAACTGAATTATTTATAGCTTCTCTGGCTTGGCTTCACCACATCGTAGATCAGCGGCTCTTTATGCAGCTCCCAATTGTATTCGGGTTTATATTCCCAGGCCGCTACATACATAAACTGATCGTCGTGGCGCAGCGCTTCACCTTCTTCTGTCTGGTGCTCCTCCCGGAAGTGACCGCCGCAGCTTTCTTCCCGGTGCAGTGCATCGATGCACATCAGCTCACCCAGCTCGATGAAATCGGCAACCCGGTTGGCCTTATCCAATTCGGGATTGAACTCATTGATGGCTCCGGTGATGCGGATATCGCTCCAGAATTCCTTGCGCAACTGTCGGATCTCCTCGATGGCTTCTTTAAGACCTTGTGCATTTCGGGCCATGCCGCATTTATCCCACATGATCTTGCCCAGGCGTTTGTGCATGCTCTCTACAGATTGCCGTCCCTGGATGCCCATCAGATGTTCGATCCGGCTTCTTACTGCCTTTTCTGCTTCTTCAAAAGCCGGGTGGCTGGTCGGGATCGCATTGGTACGGATCTCATCTGCCAGGTAGTTACCTACAGTATAAGGAATCACGAAATACCCGTCTGCCAGGCCCTGCATCAGTGCAGAAGCACCTAACCGGTTGGCTCCGTGATCAGAGAAATTACATTCACCCAATGCGTACAGACCGGGTATGGAGGTCATCAATTCATAGTCCACCCACAATCCGCCCATGGTATAGTGCACCGCCGGATAAATACGCATCGGTACTTCATAGGGGTTCTCACCGGTAATCTTCTCATACATATCGAACAGGTTCCCGTATTTCTCCTTCACGACTTCCTTACCCAGGGATATGATCGTATTGGCATCTACGTTGGACATGCCGCGTTTACCGGCTTCAATACGTCCATACCGTTGAATGGCATCTGCATAATCGAGGTAGACTGCCTGACGGGAGGTTCCAACGCCATAGCCGGCATCGCAACGCTCCTTGGCCGCACGGGAGGCCACGTCGCGGGGAACTAAGTTTCCGAAGGCCGGGTACCGGCGCTCCAGGTAATAGTCGCGTTCTTCTTCCGGAATTTCACCGGGTCTTCTGGTATCGTTCTGCTTTTTGGGCACCCAGATCCGTCCGTCATTCCGGAGGGATTCCGACATCAGCGTCAGTTTGGACTGATGCTCGCCCGTAACCGGGATACAGGTGGGATGGATCTGTGTGAAGCAGGGGTTGCCAAAATAAGCGCCTTTTTTATGGGCTTTCCAGATAGCTGTGGTATTACTGCCCATAGCGTTGGTGGAAAGATAGAAGACGTTGCCATAACCACCGCTGCACAGCAGCACGGCATGACCAAAATGGCGTTCCAGCTCACCGGTGATCAGGTTGCGGGCAATGATACCCCTGGCCTTGCCGTCGATGGTTACCACCTCCAGCATTTCATGGCGGGTATACATGTCCACATTGCCTAAAGCGATCTGGCGCTCGAGTGCCTGGTAGGCTCCGATCAGCAATTGCTGTCCGGTCTGTCCCGCTGCATAGAAGGTTCTTTGCACCTGGGTACCTCCGAAGGAACGGTTGCTGAGCAGTCCTCCGTATTCGCGCGCAAAAGGAACCCCCTGAGCAACGCACTGGTCGATGATATTGGTACTGACTTCCGCCAGGCGGTGTACATTAGCCTCACGGGCGCGGTAATCGCCACCCTTGATGGTATCATAAAAAAGACGAAAGACCGAGTCTCCGTCATTCTGGTAGTTTTTAGCGGCATTGATCCCTCCCTGGGCGGCAATGGAGTGTGCACGGCGGGGGGAATCCTGAAAGCAGAACGCTTTGACCTTGTAACCCAGCTCTCCCAAAGCAGCTGCAGCGGAAGCGCCGGCCAAACCGGTTCCAACGATAATGATCTCGAGCTT
>DATAHC010000527.1:0-6776 GCA_036263415.1 Flavisolibacter sp. | reverse complement strand
TTCCGTTCAAAGCGATTACAATAGCGTTACGCTGGAAGACCACCTGGGGAATATCTGGTTCGGCACCTCGCTGGGGGTTGATATTCTGCAGGCCTCCAACGGCCGGTTCCTGCATTTGGCAGCTGATAAAAAACAACCCGGTTCCCTGAGTAATGAGAACATCTATTCGCTGCTGGAAGACTCGCGAAAGCGGATGTGGGTGGGCACCCGCGATGGTCTGAACCTTTACCTCCCGGAAAGCCGCAGCTTTCTGAGCTTTACACGGAAGGACGGCCTGCCTGACAATACCATCATCAACATCCTCGAAGACAACCAGGGCTCCTTATGGGTGAGCACCCATAATGGCCTGAGCCAAATAAAAGTGAGCGGCTATGGGAAAGCAGTGACACTTAGCTGCCGGAACTTTACGGAACTGAACAACCTGCAGGGCCGCGATTTCAACGAGAATGCCGCCTTGAAAACCAGCCGCGGTGAACTGATCTTCGGCGGGGCCAATGGTTTCAATATCTTTCAGCCTACCACCCTGGCAGGAGCGCCCACCAGCAGTGAAGTACGGTTCACAGGTTTCGATCTGTTCAACAATCCGGTACGTGCCGGTGAAGCCTATAACGGAAGGATCGTACTGCCCCAAAGCATTACCACCACCCGGGAAGTAACGCTGGCCTACAACCAGAATGTTTTCTCCGTGGAATTTGCAGCCCTGGATTTTGCCCATACCGAACAAACCCGGTTTGCCTACCGCCTGGAGGGCTTCAATCCGGACTGGCTCTATACCGATGCAGGAATCCGGAAGGCTCACTACACCAATCTGAATCCCGGTCTCTACCGGTTGCACGTACGCGCTTTTGACAATGGCCATCCCGGAGCGCAGGAAGCCGTGCTTACCATCCGCATTTTGCCGCCCTGGTGGTACAGCACGCCGGCCTATATAGCCTATGCCGTATTACTGATAGCCCTGTTGCTGGCTGCCCGCAAACTGATACTGATCCGGGCCCGGGCCCGTTTTCAGCTGGAACAGGAACGTCGCGAAGCCCGTCGGATGCATGAACTGGATGAACTGAAGATTGAATTCATTACCAACATCAGCCATGAGTTCCGTACACCACTGAGCCTGATCCTGGCTCCGCTGGAAAAGCTGCAGCAACATCCTGCTACCGCGGAGCAGCAAAAGCAATATGGCCTGATGCAGCGAAATGTGAAGCGCCTGCTGAACCTGGTGAACCAATTACTGGATTTTCGCAAGCTGGACGTGCAGGAGTTACAGCTTGATACACAGCCGGGCGATCTTATTTCCTTTACCCGCGAGGTATGCGCCGGTTTTGCAGAGGTTGCCGGCCGCAAACATATTTCCTTTGAATTCTCCAGTAATTTACTCCAGCTGCCCGCCCGTTTTGATCCGGACAAGTTGGAGAAGGTGCTGCTGAACCTGCTGAGTAATGCTTATAAATTTACCCGTGATGGCGGAAAGGTGGCTGTAACCATCCGGGCGGAGGAAACAGAACTGGGAAGCCTGAATGCACAGACCTATTGTGTGATAGAGATAGAAGATTCCGGTATCGGGATTGAAGCCAAAGATCTTCCCCTGGTATTCAAAAGATTTCACCGCAATTCCCTGCCGGAAAATATAGTGAATCCGGGAAGCGGTATCGGCCTGGCGCTGGTAAAGGAATTTGTAGAGCTTCATGGCGGAACTGTAACAGTGACCAGCGAACCTGGTAAGGGCAGTTGCTTTACCGTTTCGCTGCCTGTGCATAAAGAGGGGGTAGAAATGAAGGCCGATGAGGCACCCCCGCCCCCATTTCCGGAGGCGGCTGCTCTTCCTGATACGACCCTGACCGGTAACCGGCCCGGCAACCGGCCCCTGGTTCTGGTGGTGGAAGACCATATCGAGTTCCGTAATTTCCTGATGGAAAGCCTCCAGGAACATTACCGGGTGCAGACGGCCGAAAATGGAGCTGAAGCCTGGAGTTACCTCCAGCAGCATAAACCCGACCTGGTGATCAGTGATGTGATGATGCCGGTGATGGATGGGCTGGAACTGGCTGCTAAAATGAAAAGAAACCCAGCCACTGCTACCATACCTCTTCTACTACTCACGGCCCGGAATACGGAAGAGCACCAGTTGGAAGGACTGATGACCGGCGCCAACGACTATATTGTAAAACCCTTCCGTTTTGAATTACTCCTTCAAAAGATCCGGAACCAGTTGAAAGAGCAACGACGCAAACCGGTGAACCAGATTACCGTAAGTACCACCGAGCCGGCTGCCCCTACTGCCGATGCCGACTGGCTTCAGCAATTGTTGCGTGAAGTGGAAACGCATATCGGTGATGCAGGCTTTAGTGTGGAGCAGCTGGCCCGGCAACTCCACCTGAGCCGTGCCGGCCTGTATAAAAAACTGATGACCCTGACGGGTAAGACCCCGATCGCCTTTATCATGGAGGTACGCCTGTCCAGGGCCTGCCAGTTACTGAAACAACGACAACTTACCGTAGCGGAAGTTGCGTATGAGGTAGGCTTTTCCGACCCCAAATATTTCTCCAGGACGTTCAAAAAAGCCAGGGGGGTGTTGCCATCTGCCTATGCGCAAACCCATGCTGGTGACCAGCCTGCTGTGGAGCCCCGGGATCAGGACACTGTTTTATAAGGCTTTTACTACTCATTTTTCCCCTGAGAGTTCCAGGTAGACATTTTTCACCCTCATTAAAGTGAATCCTGCCCTTCTTCCCTTTTCCCCTGAAGTACTTTTAAGACAGCCAGATAACGGTTGCCTTAAGATTACGTATGAGAAGCATTGCTATAAAAGAACTGACACTTTTGGAGGAGCATGATTGCCTCCTGCTTCAAAATAAGACCCATGGCTCTCTTAGTATCGCACCTCATTTTCACAGCGAATACGAAATCATCCTGATCCGGAATGCCTCCGGAGCCGTGAAAACGATCGGTGCCCACGAAAGCGTTCTTGGCGAACAGGAATTGTTACTGATAGGCCCTGGCTTGCCGCACTCCTGGAAACCAGGCCACTGTACTTCAAGCCTCATCCGGGAAACCACTATCCATTTTCATCCCAACTGGCTGGGCAATGGCCTGTTGCACCGCCAGGAAATGCATTCCCTGAAAAACCTCCTGGAGCAAGCGGAGAAAGGGCTTCGCTTTCCCCAGGAAACGATCGGCAAGGTGTTGCCACTGTTGGACCAAATGGAAAATAATAAGGGTTTCAACCTTGTGCTTAATCAGTTGCAACTGCTCAACCTATTATCGAAGGCTGAGCCTGATTGCCTTTGCGAGCGCTCAGAGGTGGGTATCGGCGATCAGCGCCTGGAGTTGGTGATCCAGTATATGAGCCGTCATTTCAAGGAGGCCCTGTCTTTAAAACAGGCAGCCCGTATGGCCGGGCTCTCGGAAATCTATTTTTGCCGTTCTTTCAAACAGTATTCCGGACGCACCTTTATCGAATTCCTGAATGAATTACGGGTACAGCATGTCAGCAGAATGCTGACGGAAACCACGCATAGCATTACCGAGATTGCCCTGGAGGCCGGCTTCAAGAATCTTTCGAATTTTAACCGGATCTTCCGATCGAGGCAACACTTAAGCCCCAGACAGTACAGGGAAATCTATTCAGTGGAAGGGCAATTGAGGCTATGCTCGTAGAAGAAAGCCGAATATTCGTATAAGAAAAAAGCCAGGCGAGAATGCCTGGCTTTTTTCTTATACGATCTGGTTATTTATTATTGTCATAAAGCCATTTGATCTCCTTATCGTTCAAGGTTCTTGTATAAATCCTGATATTATCCATAGTTCCTTTAAATGGCAGCAGGTCGCCTGTCCACCAGATACCAAAGTACCATGGCGCATTCGTACAGGCCTTAAAGCTTTGGCGGATGGTAGTGGTAGCCGCTACCAGTTTGCCGTTTATATATACACTGCTTACACCCTCTCCATGTCGGGCCACTATATGATACCAGTTATTAGCGGCAAGTGCACGATTGACAAAAAGGTCTGAAGAAGAACCGGGAGACCAGAGCGTGTTACAATCATTTGTGTTTGAAACACTGAAATTTACCATATTGGTATGATTCACATCATCCAATCCAAAATTAACTGTCGATGCTTTTGCCGTATTGAAATCAGCCTTGTTGAATAAGCGGCCGCCTGAAGTTATGGTCGGGTTCATCCAGAAAGCTACCGTAAAGCTTCCTTCGGGAAAATTTTTACCTTCGTCAATAACAGCAAAATCATTTACTCCGTCGAAAGCCAAGGCATTACTTGCATTCCCTGCCTTGTCAGCCCCGTAAGTCGCTCCATTCATTGCCATGATAGGATGGTTGAGACCGCTGGAATCTGCCATGTTACCGCTAAATGTATAATATCCCCATAAGGATGTTTTGACACTATCAGCATAGTTAGGTAATTGTGTTTCAACGATGGTTTCGGTTTTTTTACATTGCATCAAAAGGGTGCTGAAGCCTATTGCTGCAATTCCTTTAAAAAAGAATTTACGCATATAAGTGTTTAGGCAGCCAATATAATTAAAAATCATTGACTGAGAATGGTTCTAATAAAAACGCAAAAAGCCCCACTATCCTTTCGGCCATGTAGAGCTTTTCGTGTGTTCTTAGTTGTTCCCATTATACATTTCAATATTCATGCCATTACCGCAGAGCTTCACGGAATCCCATCCTGATTTACATTCAAGCGAGCAGAGCAACAAATTATTTATTTTATCTATAAATTTCCGTTTCAATACTTGCATATTCATTTTTCCGCTTTTAGTTTTATCGCACCCAAAACCTATCATCCTATGACCACCCTATTTGATGCCCTTATTGCAGAAGGATTTACTCCTCAGCAAGCCAGATTGACCATTCTGTCCATCCGTGAATGGACCCAGCAACATTACCCCGTACTGGCTGCCGCAGCCAATACCGATCTAAGAACCCCTACACGCACTTTGGAAGAGCCTTCTCCCTATCCATCCCGACAGAAAGGCGGAAGTCCGCAGATGGAAACGACCGAGCGACATGTAGCGTGAAAAACTTCTCGTTAACGGTGCAACCGGATATCACTGTATGGGTTCGTCGTCAACGGATTCGAAAATACGTTTGCGGTTGATGAACACCGGTGTGACCATGCTTCCCAGGCCCATAATCAGAAGGAAAAATAAAAAGCCCCGGTTTGCCAATGCATTTTCTTCGCTATCGGATACCATCCGATGGTCCGCTTCAATCCGGATCACATCTGGCTCAAAATCAGCTTTATCGGCCTGCCGCACCCACACGGTGATGGAATCAGCATGTTCCAGCTGAAGCTTTATCTGCAGATACGTCTGATAAACGACCGCATCTGTTGATGGTTCCCTGATCTCAAATTTCTTCTGGTGCTCTTTCAGATAAAAGATCAGTTCCTGTGTCTGACTATCCGATTCCATTCCGTATCGGCTCTTCTTCCTATAAGAATTCGTGTAAATATCACATTTCTGAAGCGTTCCCCTGATGCAAGCCAGATGGTTGAGCTGAATGGCTTTCACAACCAGAAAAATACCAAATCCTAACATCACCATTCCCGATAAAAATATGGAAATCAGATATTTATGTAACCATTTCGGGGTTTTATCCAGAAAGGAAGCCGTCTTCATGAAGCTCAAATTACAAAATAGGCGGAGGTGCTGCTCTCCTGATCTTTGAACCGCCACTCCCCGGTAAAATCAGGCAGTTCATCCTGCCTTATACCCATTTTAACAGATTACAGCTTGACAAATTTCCTGTGCGTTTGTAATTTTGCTAACAGTGTTAACTTTTTTTACAAGGAACGAATATGGGTATTTGCGACCGTAAGCAGCGACAGAAGGAAGCCATACGGTCTTCCATACTGGAAGCCTCCTGGAGCCTGGTGCAAAAGGAAGGCTGGCAGTCGCTTTCGATCCGTAAGATAGCCGAGGCAATCGATTATAGCGTGCCGGTTATCTACGACCACTTTGAGAACAAAGAAGCCCTTTTACTGGAGTTTACCCGTCATGGCTTTCAAAAGCTGAATGAAGTACTTACTCATGCCATCCAGTCGCACAGCGACCCCGAAGAGCAGATCGAAGCGGTGGCCTATGCCTATTGGCAGTTTGCCTTTACCCATAAGGAGTACTATCAGCTGATGTACGGCCTGGGCATGCAAAGCTGCGAAATGGTACGCTCCATTCCGGAAGTACAGCAATTTACGCAGCTGCTTCTTGAATCCATGAAGCGGCTCATCGACAATGCCGGTAATAAAGAAGCCCATGCTTTCCTGAAGCTGCAAACGTTCTGGTCTACCCTGCACGGCCTGATCTCCATCAATATGATGGGTAAGGATCCGGGACGGGAAGAGCTGAATGAGATGGTATTGAAAGATTTCATCCGCAGCTTTATTACGGGTATTAAAGCCTGATCTTTTTTTAAAGATCCGGTTAACACTGTTAGAAAAATTCAAGGACCGGTAAGGTGCTTAAACGATTGAGAACGAATGGCTATAGGAATCGAAGGTGATTCAAACGTGAAACGATGAAAAAGATGACAATCAAACTGACTTTAAAAGGGCTGCTGCCCTTTTTCCTGATGCTCCTTTCGCTCACCGGCTTTGCCCAGGTGACCACTATAAAAGGATCGGTAGTGGACGCTGCTACCCGCATACCCATTGGTTTTGCCAATGTATATTTCAAGAACGGTAAAGGAATTATAGCGGACTCCTCGGGCCATTTCGAGATCAGCACAACTACTTCCTCCAGCGAGCTGCAGGTATCGTAT
>DATAHC010000526.1:0-12633 GCA_036263415.1 Flavisolibacter sp. | reverse complement strand
ACTTAATTGCTTGTTATACCTGATCCTCTCCATTGTATTCACCTCCTACCTGACGCTGTCATTCAAGGTAGTGGGCCGTTTCGGAATCCCTGTTTTCCAGGCTATCGTTTTTAATTATATCACCTGTGTAATTACCGGCTCTCTGGTGAATGCATCCTTCCCCCTCAACAGCCAGTCCATTCAGGAGCCCTGGTTTGGCTGGGCTTTAACCATGAGTTGTATGTTCATATCGATCTTCAATCTTATCGGGTTTACCGCCCAGAAACTGGGTGTAGCGGTAGCATCGGTTTCGAATAAGCTTTCGCTGGTGATTCCGTTTGTCTTTTCTATTTACCTGTATAATGAAACTGCAACCTGGGTCAAAATTGCGGGAATCCTTTTGGCGCTGGTTGCAGTTGTATGCACCTGCCTTCCGGGAAAAGAGCAATCCGCAAAACCGGGTTATTCCGCTGGCGGAGTGGCCCTGCTATGGCCAGCTGTTCTTTTCTTAAGCAGTGGCTTGCTCGATACGCTGGTGAAATATGTACAGCAGACCTATCTGAACGAATCCAATAATAATGCTTACCTCATCACTGCGTTCCTGGGTGCGGCCACGCTTGGATCCATCGCCCTGGTGGTGCTGGTGGCAAGCGGACGAATGAAATTTCACCCGGGCAGCATTCTGGCTGGCATCGCCATCGGGATACCGAATTATTTTTCCATATGGGCATTGGTCAAGGTGCTCAAACAATATGAGGGTAACAGCTCTGCTATCCTGCCCATCAATAATATGGGGATCGTACTTTTCAGCTCCGTTGTCGCCTGGCTGCTGTTCCGCGAGCGCCTGTCTCTGTTGAACTGGTTAGGGATCGTTCTGTCCATCGCCGCTATTGCCCTCATCGCATTCGGATAAACTATGGGCTCCCGGAAACGGATCACTTAAATTTGCCCCCTCCATGACGCATTACAATACGATCGATAAACCCAGCCAGACGGAATTCAAGGACAGAGGCAGTCGATTTCTGGCGTATGCCTTTCCGGTAGAGTCGGTCGAAGCCTTTAAAAAGCAATTAAAAGCGATCAGGGAAGAGCATCCGAAAGCTGCGCACCATTGCTTTGCCTACCGGATTGGTACGGATCAGAATACCTTCAGGGCCTCCGATGATGGTGAGCCATCCGGATCTGCCGGTAAACCTATATTAGGGCAGATCGACAGTAAAGAGCTGGCAAATGTGGGGGTGGTGGTCGTCCGCTATTTTGGGGGCACGCTGTTAGGCGTACCTGGTCTTATACATGCTTACAAAACGGCTACTTCTCTGGCGCTTCAGTTAGTGCCGATCATCCAGAAGCCGGTTATGGCCGGCTATGAGCTGGAGTTTGATTATACGCTCATGAACGATATTATGCTGGTCGTTAAGCGGTTTGAATGTGTGGTGCTCCAAAACGAAATGCAGCTGTTTTGCCGTATGGTTATTAATATCCCTGTAGAGAACCTGGAGCGATGCCTGGAGAAGCTGAACGATCTCTATGGTGTAACCATTCGGAAGGTGAATGGATAATTGACCTGAATCCCCTAAATACGCATTTCATTACCGCTTACCTACGGTTCATACAAACAGGCCTTTTCTACCGGGCATTTGCGCCGTTACTTTGTTCTATCAACAACAAAAACAAAGATTCTCAATAGCAATCGCAATAGCAAGCACAGTCTCAAGCAGTAGTTTTCTCCCGGCGATGTTTTCACTTCGCCGGTTTTTTTTGCCCTAACCAAATTCTATATAAATAGGAAAAGCCTCCATTTGGGAGGCTTTTCCTATTTGTTTATCTCCGGATTTTACCGGGACATTTTCTTTTTCAGGTTTTCATCAATGGCATCAAGGAATTCTTCCGTATACAGGAAATCCTTTCCATGTTCCACCTTTCCCGGGTTGATGGTCAGCGCCAGGTCTTTCGTCATTTTCCCACTTTCTACAGTTTGTATACAAACTTCCTCTAAAGCCGTACAGAAATCGATCAGCTCCTGGTTGTTGTCGAGCTTGCCGCGGAAGGCTAATCCGCGCGTCCAGGCAAATATGGAAGCAATGGGGTTTGTTGAGGTAGGATTTCCTTTCTGATGTTCCCGGTAGTGACGTGTTACGGTACCATGGGCGGCTTCCGCTTCCATGGTTTTTCCGTCCGGTGTCACCAGAACGGAGGTCATTAATCCAAGTGAGCCGAAACCCTGAGCTACCGAATCACTCTGCACATCGCCATCGTAATTCTTACACGCCCATACGAAATTACCGTTCCACTTTAAAGCGGAGGCCACCATGTCATCGATCAGGCGGTGCTCAGAAACGATTTTGGCCTCAGCGTACTTCTGCTTGAATTCGGCATCGAATACTTCCTGGAATATATCCTTAAAGCGCCCGTCGTATTTTTTAAGAATGGTATTCTTGGTGCTGAGATATAAAGGCCATCCTTTCTGCAGGGCCATA
Organism: Flavisolibacter sp.; assembly: GCA_036263415.1. Lineage (GTDB taxonomy): Bacteria > Bacteroidota > Bacteroidia > Chitinophagales > Chitinophagaceae > Flavisolibacter. The sequence continues at coordinate 10,177 of DATAHC010000526.1, read as the reverse complement.
TTCATACAGCTTCTGGCAAATCCGCGGATGCTTTCATCTGTATTATACATAGCCATGGCTACGCCTCCTTCTCCGGCGTAGTTATAGACTTCAAACTGTTGCTTTTCACCACTTTCGCCTTCAAAAGTGATGGTCAGTTTTCCCTTGCCCTTTACTACGAAGTCCGTAGCCCGGTATTGGTCACCAAAGGCATGACGACCAACTACGATCGGGCGATCCCAGGTGGTAACCAGCCTGGGGATGTTCTTGATTACGATCGGCTCACGGAAAACGGTTCCATCAAGTATGTTGCGGATGGTTCCGTTCGGGCTTTTCCACATTTGTTTGAGGCTGAATTCCTTTACGCGCTCTTCATCCGGGGTAATGGTGGCGCATTTGATGCCGACGCCATATTGCCGGATCGCATTGGCGGCGTCAACGGTAACCTGATCATTGGTCTGATCGCGGTATTCCACCCCAAGGTCAAAATATTTAATATCTACATCTAGGTAAGGAAGGATCAATTTGTCTTTGATGAATTTCCAGATGATCCGGGTCATTTCATCACCATCCAACTCCACTACGGGGTTGGCAACTTTAATCTTCTGTGTCATTTGGGCTACAGTTTGATTTTAATAATCGGCAAAACTAAGGTTTCAGGGTCGTTTGTAGTACAATATTTGCTAGTACAACACTGAAATTCCATATATCCATCAGTTAAATGTCAGCCAATGGAAAACGTTCGCTCTTTATTTCAGTTCCTGCACAAATTCATCGACCTGCCGGAAGAAGAATTCAACAACTGGATCCGTCCCTATGTTCAGGTACGGCACTTCAAGAAAAAGCAGCTGATTACCTATGAGGAGGAAGTGGAAAATTACTTCAACCTGGTAACACATGGCCTTGTCCGTAAGTTTTATAAGAAAGAGAAAGAGGAGATCAATGTACAGATTTCAACGGAGGGTCATATCATCCACGTTCAGGAGTCCTTTCATAGCCGAACGCCCTCCGAATATTTCATAGAGGCGATCGAGCCTACTACGCTGGTTTCCATTACGTATGACGACCTGGAGCGGATCTATGCCACCAATGCTAAAATGGAACGTTTGGGCCGGCTGGTGATCACCTTTTCCATGGTCATCAAAGACCGGTGGCAGATGAATATGGTACGGATGGCTCCCAGGGAGCGGTTTCTCGATTTTGTTCATAAGAACCCTGAGCTGCTCCAGCGGGTGCCCCAGAAATACCTGGCCTCTTACCTCAACATTCAACCCGAGACCTTCAGTCGCTTCAAACATTTGTTAAGAACCCGTAAAGTAGCCTGAACAGTAAGCAGTTGCTATTCCTTCAATGGATCAGGTTCAGTCTCATGTCTTCTCCTATACTGCAGTAAGAGGGCCGGATGGTAGATTATTTGTTTCCCCTACTGTAAATCACTTCATATGAACCGGACATTGGTAGAAAGAAGAGAAGAAACAGCAACGGAAGAACGTAAACTGGCTGGAAACACCTGGCTGGTAGCCCCGGGTGTATACCGGTTGAAAGATATTTTTGTGAACGTCTATTTTATTCAGGATCGTGAAGCCACCGGCTGGGTGATGGTGGATGCAGGATTGAAAACGACTGCCGATAAGGTCAGGACCTTTGTGGCAGATGTATTCGGTAGGGGAAGCCGGCCTAAAGCGATCGTTATGACCCATGGTCATTTCGACCACAGGGGATCGCTCCTGGAATTGGCGGAAGAATGGGGTGTTCCGGTCTATTGTCATCATATGGAACGTCCCTATCTTACGGGAATTGCTTCCTATCCGCCACCCGATCCATCTGTTGGTGGTGGAGCTATGGCGCTGTTATCATTTACCTATCCCAAGGCTCCGATCGATGTGGAATCCTATTTAAAGGAATTGCCGGAAGATGGAAGTATAGAAGAGCTCGAAGATTGGAAATGGATGCATACTCCGGGACATACTCCTGGACATATCAGCCTCTTCCGTGAAAAAGATGGCGTACTCATAGCAGGAGATGCTTTTGTCACAACGATGCAGGAATCCCTGCTGGCGGTGGCTACGCAGAAGAAATTCGTTTGTGGACCACCCAAGTATTTTACACCGGACTGGGGTGCTGCCGCACGTTCTGTAAAAGAGCTGGCCGCGTTGGAACCCAATGTCATTGCTACCGGGCATGGCCAGGCTATGTACGGCGATACGGCCCGCAGGCAATTGCATAAGCTGGCAAGGAATTTCTGGCAGCAGGGCATACCGGCTTCAGGTCGGTATGTAAAGGAAGCTGCTGAATTCGATGAAAATGGCATACCGGTTCATATTCCATCGGATAAAGGGGTAATGATAAAGAAAGTGCTGGTAGCGGCCGCCCTGGTAACGCTTGGATTCCTGTTGTACAAACAAAGAAAATCAGTGGGCGGACTGAAAGGTAAATTGTCTGAAAGCCTGGGAAAGAAGCTTATGGGCAGTTCCCTGGGTGTATTGGGTGCATCGGCACCGGTATCTCCGGCCATCCCTTCCATACCGGTCATACCGGCATTATAAGATGTCATAAACTTTATAGTAAATACTACAAACTGGCGGATTATTCCGCCAGTTGTCTTTTGTAGAGCTGAACGGTATTTTCAAAACCCAGGTAAATGGCATCGCAAACCAGGGCATGGCCGATACTAACCTCATCCAGCCAGGGAATATTTTGCTTGAAGAACTTCAGGTTATGCAGATCCAGATCATGACCTGCATTCAGGCCAAGACCCAATTCTCTGGCCCGTTTGGCCGCAGCGACATAGGTGGTGATGCCCTGCTCCCTTTTACCGGCAACAGCGTTACGGGCATAAGCTTCCGTATATAATTCGATCCGGTCTGTCCCTGTTTTCGAAGCTCCGTCAATCAGTTCCGTTACCGGATCAACAAACAGGGAAACACGAATACCCGCCTGCCGGAACACCTGCACGATCTCCTTTAGATATTCTTTATGTCGCACGGTATCCCATCCATGGTCGGAAGTGATCTGCCCCAGTTCATCAGGTACCAGTGTTACCTGGTCGGGTTTCACTTCTAACACCAGGTCAATGAATTTCTGTTCCCGGCAGTTGCCTTCAATATTGAATTCTGTGGAAATGATCTTATTAATGTCCCTTACATCCTGGTAGCGGATGTGGCGCTCATCCGGCCGGGGATGCACGGTAACTCCATCTGCTCCGAACCGTTGCGCATCTATGGCAGCCTTGACTACATCCGGATTATTTCCGCCGCGGCTGTTGCGAAGGGTGGCAAACTTGTTGATGTTCACAGATAATTTGGTAGGCATACCTCAAAATTATATCAATTTAAAAAGCCGTTTATGGATTTCACCGGAACCGCTTTATGGATCATTCTGATCCTGGGTATTTTATGGCTGGTTATTCTGATTACCAGTATCAATGGATTGGTGCGACGGAAAGACATCTCCCTGCCTATGAAGATCGTTTGGGGCGTGCTGATATCCTTTGCGCCGGTAATAGGACTGATCGCTTATCTCACCCTAACACACCGCGTATCGCATCATACCTGATCACAGTTCTTTCCAGGTATGATCGGCCAAAAGCTGCACGGCGGCTACAAAGCTTTTATGCGGCATGGACGCACCCCATTCTTTAGGCGAGATCAGGGATATGGTATGATGGCTGTCTGCTTTTTCATATAGGTAATAAACCTGTCCGATCTCCGGCTTGAAGGAAAGCTTTGCATTATAGATCAGAAAGGATAACTCCTTCCGCTTATGGATTTCCTGTGCCTGTAAGGCCAGCAGTTCTATCTGCTGACGGATCTGATCCAGCTGCATATTGGTCTGTTCCTCCATGGCCGTTAAGGCCTTATGGCGGATAACACCCTCTTCCGTAGGTTTAATGACGGCACCGGACACGGAAGCTGAATAGGGGAGCACACTCATTTGCTTGTGGTAATATTCAACATTGCTATAGGCCTTTCCATCAGCCGATCCTTCCTGCAGGATCTTCAGATATCCGTTGGGTTGTATTTCGTGTTTCAGGTGAAGGGTAATCTGTCCTTCTTTATAAAAGTTCAATTCAAAACTGATGCTGTCAATAAACGTTATCGCTGCCTGGTCGGCCAGTCCGGATAATTCAAAGTCCTGCATGCCTTCTTCGGGGAGAATGGCATACTGCGCAGCGTATCCCTGGTTTTCCAGGGTGGTCCAGCTGTGACTGATAACAAGCTCTTTGGAGGACTCGGCTTTCTCAATTTTATAGAGACCGCTTTTGGGGCGGCTTCCTGTTTCGTAGGTTCCTTTTTCCGGGAATAGCTGCCAGGATCCCAGAAAATTATATAGTTTGATCATTCTTTATTCTTACTGATTCTTGTTAGATAGGCTGGGATGGATCCAGCTTCTTCTCCATAACAACAAACTCCAGAGGTTGTTTAGGAATTCCAAATCTTGGGTCATCGGGAAAGGGGCGTTTTTCGCCTGTACTTCTATATCCCCTGCGTTCGTACCATTGGATCAACTCTGTTCGTACGGTAATTACGGTCATAACAACACGATCACAGTCAATAGATAGTGCATAGGCCTCGGCCTCCTGTAAGATTCCTTTCCCGATTCCGCCTCCCTGGATACCCGGATCAACGGTTAGCATACCTAAATAAAGCTGATTACCCTGCTTTAGCAGGTATACGCATCCGGCCAGCTCCCCGGTTGGAAGAGCGCATAGAAGTATAGTTGCATCCGGATTTTCCAGCATTTCGGTAAGCGCTTTTTCATCGGTCCGGATGCCATCGAGCAAATCAGCTTCAGTGGTCCATCCGGCTTTGGAACGTTCTCCTCTGTAAGCGCTGTTAACCAGTTTGTCAATCCGGGAGATGTCGGCTTTGGTTGCTTTGTAAACGTTAAATCCTTCCATCATGCCGGCAAAAGTACACGGAAGACCGGAATGTCGATTCAGGAAGGGTTGACGTGGAATACTATTTGCCTTTTTACTATCGTTATACAATTGTAATGGGTGTTTTATGAATAAGGAGCTGGAGCGTTTGGATTTTAAGTCACTTCTCGATCTGTACATGTCGGAATCAGAATCCTTTTCGACCGCACTGGGAAGTGGTGCCAGCTGGATGGAGCTTCAGGACAGGCGTTCCCGCATTCGTGAGATCAGCACGCTGATCAGCCGTAAATATGACCAGGTTTATAATGTAGAAAGGCAACGCCACCGCCCTCCGCATGGAGATTGATCATACCGCATAAAAAAAAGCCTCCAGGGAGGCTTGCACACAAATCTTACACACTATAATTATTTGAGTTTCGCTTTAAGATCAGGCAAAGCTGTTTACCAGTACATAGAAGCTTACACCCCAGAAGGTCAGGAAAAGCAGGATCATAAATAGGGTTGTTGGCAAATGAAACGCTTCCCTTGATTCATCTTTTGACACAACTAATCTTTGCAACATCTGTTTCATACGTCTGTTTTAATTCTCTATATACAATAGGAATAGCATGCCATTTAAGGAATCAAACGTTCAAAATTGGAAAGGAGCTGTGCGAAAGCTCATCCTGAGGAAGCGTGGCAACATTCTGAGGTGCGGAATGTAGTGATGTAGCAGGAACCGTACAATTGCCGGAAAAGTAAAACCACCCCACTTAATGGGATTGTTACCTATTTTCAACAACAGGCGTAATTTCTGTTGCGTCTAAACAACTAATTCGGGTATATGTATTCCAAACAAGAGGCATCTCAGATGAGACAGGAATTCTGGACGGCATTTGGTCAGTATATGTCGCCCTTGCTTTCGGCAGAGGGGGAAAAAGTTAGTTGGGTAAATTATAAAACGGGCGAAAAGGATATATCCTTCCGTCTGCAGGCAGATGCAAAGATGGCAATTATAGCGCTGGAACTCTCACATAAAGACCTGGATTGGCAACAGCTCTATTTCGATCAGCTTAAGGCTTTGGAGGGGATCTGGAAACAGGAAGCGGGAGAGGGATGGAAGTGGCAGGAACAGGTTAGTGATGACTATGGCCGCACGATCAGTAGGGTATATAAAGAGATCGAAGGGGTAAATTTGTTTGACCGGCAGTGCTGGCCCCGGTTGATTTCCTTTTTTAAACAGGAACTCCTGTCGCTGGATCGTTTTTGGAGCCAGGCAAAGTATAGTTTCGAGGCTTTAAGATAGTATTAAGAATTGATGTCCGTCAGCTGACGATTATCCTCGGATTGGCCCGATAGATTTGCAATATATTATAACAGATCATGAAACCGCGGACGCAGCTCCTGCGTATTTGAGATACTAAACCTTCTTGTATGAAACGAATCTTATCTCTTTCATTGATTATTGCGAGCCTTTTATCGGCTGCCTGTGGTCATGCCCAGTCAAAAGCTAAAAAATATCCGGATCCCCCGGTGGCTACCGAAAAGACGGTATATCCGATGCAACTTACAGAAGCACAATGGAAAGAACGTTTAACGCCTTTGCAATACCAGGTGCTTCGGCAGGAGGGTACGGAGCGGGCAGGAACAGGTAAGTATGATCACTTTTACGAAAAAGGAACCTACTACAGTGCCGCATCGTTACAGCCATTATTCAGTTCCGAAACAAAATTCAATTCCGGAACCGGTTGGCCCAGCTTCTATGCGCCGATCAGTCCGGATGCCGTCAGGCTGGTTAAAGATGAAAGCTATGGAATGGTGCGCTGGGCGGTAGTGGATAGTAAAAGTGGTTCACACCTGGGACATGTATTTGACGATGGCCCGAATCCTACCGGCAAACGGTATTGTATGAATTCCGCTGCATTGATCTTTGTTCCCGAAGGCGGCAAGCCTCCGGTTTCTTCCAAACAATAAAACAAGTCTATGAGATCTGTCCTGTATGCATTTATTTGCCTGTGCCTGATGGCCTCCTGTGCACAATCACAAACAGCAACACTGAAGTTTCCGGAAGGCAGTAAAAAACCGGTTAAGGGCGAAGTGGTCGCTACGTTTGCCGAAGGATGCTTCTGGCATAGCGAGATCATCTTTCAAAGCCTTGAAGGCGTTCGCGATGCCGTTTCCGGTTATTCCGGCGGCTCGGTTGCGCATCCCGATTATGAAACGGTATGCAGCGGCACTACCGGCCATGCGGAAGCGGTTCAGGTATATTATGACCCCACTAAGATTTCCTATGAAACACTGGTGAAAGCCTTTTTTGCCAGTCATGATCCTACACAGGTAGACCGTCAGGGAAATGATGTGGGCTCTCAGTATCGTTCAGCAGTCTACTACCGGAATGAAGCGGAAAAAAAGGTGATCGATGCAGAGATCAAAAGGCTGGCAGCTGCAAAAACCTACCCCGGTAAAATTGTTACGGAGGTACTTCCTTTCAAAAACTTTTATCCTGCGGAAGCGTACCACCAGGAATATATTATCTATCATCCGAATAATCCATATGTAAAGAATGTATCGATCCGGGATTATGAGGAATTCAGAAGAACGTTCAAGGGAAAATTCAAACAATCCGCCGGATAGTGCGATCTAGTTCCACTTATTTCGCTTCTTATCCCAGGTGGTCAGTCCTACCTTGAACTGAATAGGGTTGGTATACTGGTTGGACATGGAGCCTACAACGTAAACACCCAGTTTGAATTTGGTAAGGGGATTGAAAGGCCATTTGAATACCCGCTCAATTCCGCCGAATAATTCTCCGTATCTCAGGTTCCTTTCCGGAGCGATTAGAAAGCCTCCTCCTGCGATCTCCCGTAGCTGTAATTTCTTTAGCAGCGGGATCTTGTTGATCAGGAAGCCGTTGAACTCGTGAACCAGATGGGTCTGGTAGAACCGGTTGAATAAAGGGAACGTGGAATCGAGCGCCTGAAAAGCTTCGTCCGGATTCATGAACAGGAAGGGATCGCCGCGGCGCTGGTACGAATAATCCATCAGCTTCAGCTCTTTCTGGTTCATATATTTTCCGCTTCGGAAGCGATAACGCGTTTCTCCTAAAAGGCCCACATTGATTTTCTGCTCGGCGCCAAACTCCAGGTAGTCGAAGTCCACCTTGCTGTTAAGTAGTCCGGGCACGCCCTTTCTGTAATAAACATAGAAGGTGGGCCATTTGGATCCTAAAATGATCTTTTCCTTGGGCTCTCTGATATAGCGCTGGCGGGGTGTGTATTTTAGGGTAGCCTGCGTATAAAATCCATTGAAGGGTTCAAAAGCTACAGGCTGGTTGTCATCGAGAATGCCGCCCAGCAAACTGTCAATCTTATCGTTGGTCTTGTACCCGTTTACAGAGCGGCGTAAGGACAGATCTACTTCTGTATGAAGCGAAAGGCCATTCAACAGCTCCAGTCCATGGCCTACGCCGAAATAATTATTCAGGAAATAACTGCTGCGCTTGATCTGGTTGATCCAGGCGTCGCCCCGGTAGATGCGATCAAAGCTTCGCTGGATCTCGAATACATAGTAACCCCGGTTAAACGGATTGTACATCCGGTTCAGCCGCAGCCCGCCGTTAATGTCTTTATTGCGGAAGCCATAGCTTAACTCGGTAAAAATGGAAATGTCCTTGCGGGATTGATAACGCTTGAACAGGAAAAAATAAGCATGAAGCCTGCCACCTCCGAATTGTAAAGGTTCATATAAGGAGATCAGCGGCGGCAGCATAAAGGTGCGTTCCTTTTTACGGTCGTAAAAGGTTTGACCGAAGATGCCCAGCTTTTTCCAGGTAACACGGTTGTTCTCCCGTTCCAGTGAATCCAGGTAGTTCTCTGTATGGGTTACCCGGTAAATGCTGTCTTTCAACCGGATGAAGCGAAGCTCCTTATCACTGAGGGGTTCGGTACGTACGGTCTCCCAGAACGTACTGTCCTTTTCATAGGCTTCCTGTGCGGTAGCACTGACCTCTACACCAAAATACTTTTTGCCGAATTCTTTATTCAGATGGTAGTCGCTATAGGTAACTAAGGTTTGTCCGGACAATTTGCGCCGGCTGGACTTGGAATAATAATTAAACTGCTGCCGCGTGAGCATCCATGCCTTGTCCTGGATGAAGCTATATTGCTGATCAACTTCGAAGAAATCATATTCCGGAAGATGATAGCTGGGAAATCTCAACCGGGTATGCAGTATGGCCCAGGTGCTATCCTGAATGGTAACCTCGCCTTCAACGGTGGCATTGCTGATCTGCCGGGGCTTTACGGAAATGATATACACTCGTTTGCCATCCCGCTTCTCGATCTTCAGCGTTTTGAATTTATAAGCCAGTAAGCCACTGTAACTGATAGGAGATAAAAATGCGGTAGGGGAGATAGCCGGAACCTTTACCAGGTTATTGTAAAAGCTGAAATCACCATCCGTAGCCGTAAGGTAAAACAGGTTATCGGCGCTGCCGTTCTTTTTCACGCCCAGCCGCTCTTCCTTCATATGCTGCTCCGATTCGTAGTCGAGATGGGAAGAGATCTCCGCCATGGCCATGCCGTTCAGGTCTGCATTCGGAACAAAGAGGGAAGAGTCGGTACGTGCCCTGTCTTTTTTGGTAAGACTGGAATCCTGTTGGATGGCCTTGATATAAAGGTTAACGGAAAATGGTCCGGAGGCATTGGTAAGCTCCTCCTTATGACGGATCACATTCTTGATAATTTCTTCCGACCGGTCCTTGATCTTCACCTTAATAACGATATCATCCAATGCCTTGGTATCGTCTTCTTCCAGGATGATGTTCTGCTGGTAGTCTTTGGTTACCGTAAACTTGAGGGTTTGCGGTTTATAGCCGATCATGCTCACCAGGAGGTCATAGGTGCCTTCTTCAACCGTAAGCTGAAAACTGCCGTCTTCTTTAGTAATCGTTCCGGCCTGCGATTGCTTGAATTGTAGCGATACGAAGGCCAGAGGTTCCAATTTATTATTGGTAACCTTTCCGGTCACCTTATACGTTTGCGCATAAAGGATCTGGGCGGAGAGGAAGAAAAGTATGGTCAGCCAAAAACTTTTGTACATAAGGGTTCTGCGGCTATTAAAATTCCGTAAATATTGGTTCAGCTCATAAACCGCTGAACAATATTCCCAGGCTTTTAACAGAATTTACGACTGGGTTCTTCATTGATTTGTTCTGCAAAATTACCAGACGTAAGCAAATACACCATTTATGAAATCGTCTATTGACCGAGGAAACCCTGTTTTCTACCGATTTTAACAGGCTTACAGGGGCGCGGAGAAGATTTGAACTTATTTTTAAGG
>DATAHC010000525.1:0-3871 GCA_036263415.1 Flavisolibacter sp. | reverse complement strand
CATGATCTGTACGATCGCCTTTCCCAGGGTGAGGTAATTGGATTTACCACCATAGTCCTCATGGTCCTCGCCTTCGAGCTTGCCATGGATCTCTTTTACGGATTTATAGATCAGGAACAAACCTCCCGCCAGCATCACCAGGCTGGCAAGATCGAACGGCTTGCCGAATACGGTGAAGAGTGCCTTGCCCCGCTGCGCCAGCAGCCAGCTGAGCCCCATGAGCAGGATGCTCCTGATGATGATGCCGCTGATCATCCAGGCCCTGCGCGCTTTTTTCTTATTCTCATCGCGTAAGCGGTTAATGATAAGGCTTACGAAGATCACATTATCGATCCCCAATACCACTTCCAATATAACCAGAACAATAAAACTTATAATACTCTCCGAGGTAAACAAATATTCCATACGTATAAATAAAGGTGATTAGCGGATCGCCTGACAAATTCTTTTTACAATAAACGGGCCCTCATAGATAAAGCCGGTCCAGACCTCGATCAATACCGCACCGGCTGTGAACTTTTGCTGTGCCTGCACCGCGTTGAAGATACCTCCGCTTCCGATTACCGGAAGCCGGCCACCGGTTTTATCGATCAGGTACTGAAGCACTTCTGTCGAGCGCTGCAATACCGGGAGTCCGCTCAGGCCACCGGCGCCAATCGCCTGTACCTCCGATACGGGCGTCGTGAGCCGTTCCCTCGCTATGGTGGTATTGGTGGCCACTAGTCCTTCCAGATCGATTTCGGTAGCCAGGGCGATCACGTCATCGATCTGTTCCTCAGAAAGGTCCGGAGCGATCTTCAGCAGGATGGGCTTTTGTTTTTCAAAGCCCCGGTTCAGGGCCTGCAGGTGCGTCAGTATTTTATGCAGGGCATCCTTTTCCTGTAGGGCTCTCAGCCCCGGCGTATTGGGTGAGCTGACATTCACTACAAAGAAGTCAACATGCGGATGCAGGGCGCGGAAGCAGATCTCATAATCCTTCCAGGCTTCTTCATTCGGCGTGTCCTTATTCTTTCCGATATTTCCCCCAACCAGGAGTGGCTGGTGGTCCTTCTTTTTCAGGTGCTGGTTGGCTTTTCTCCAGGCCTTCAGTCTGCCGGCAATATGCTCCACGCCATCGTTATTGAAGCCCATCCGGTTGATTAATGCCCGGTCTTCGGGGAGGCGGAATAACCGTGGCTTCTCGTTACCATATTGAGGCCGTGGGGTGACGGTCCCGATCTCTACAAAGCCAAATCCCAGCGCTTCCAGCTCCCGGAGGTAGCGCGCATTTTTATCAAAGCCCGCACCGAGTCCCACCGGGTTGCGGAACGTCAGACCAAAAGCTTCTCTTTCCAATCCGGGCTTTTCCGGTGTGAAACTCCTGGAAATCTGCCTTCGGACAAAGCCTATGGAGCAGGCCGCCTTCAGCAGGTTCATGGAAAAATAATGCGCTGTTTCGGCAGGCAGAAAAAACAGCAGGCGTCGTAAAAAAGCGTACATCGGCGGCGAAGATAAGGTGAAGGGAAATTCGCCCTGCCAAAATTGGTTGTTTGAACAACTAATGGTACTTTTAAGTTACAAACCTTGTTATGCAGGAAGCTTATATCATTGCAGGATACCGGACCGCTGTAGGGAAAGCCAAACGCGGCGGATTTCGCTTTTACCGCCCGGACGATCTGGCCATTGACCTTATCCAGGGCCTGCTGGCCTCCGTGCCGCAGCTGGATGCCAAACTGGTGGATGATGTGATCGTTGGCAACGCCGTACCGGAAGCCGAACAGGGACTGCAGGTAGGACGTATCATTGCGGCCCGCGCACTGGGCTATGAAGTTCCGGGTATGACCGTGAACCGGTATTGCGCCTCAGGCCTGGAAACCATTGCCATTGCCACGGCCAAGATCCGCATGGGCATGGCTGACTGCATTATTGCGGGGGGCACGGAAAGCATGAGCCTGGTACCCACCTCGGGTTGGAAAACAGTTCCTTCTTATGCCATTGCTACTAAGGAACCGGATTATTATTTAAGCATGGGACTGACCGCAGAAGCGGTAGCCAAAGAATATAAGGTGAGCCGGGAGGACCAGGATGAATTTTCCTATCACTCGCACCGGAAGGCCATCGATGCCATACAGAATGGCCATTTCAAGTCAGGCATTCTTCCCATGAACGTGGAGCAGGTATACCTGGATGAAAAAGGAAAGAAACAAAAAAAGACGTATGTCGTTGATACGGACGAAGGACCGCGGGCCGATACCTCGGTGGATGTGTTGTCCAAACTGAAACCGGCTTTTGCCGCCAATGGTATGGTCACGGCGGGCAATTCTTCACAAACCAGTGACGGCGCTGCCTTTGTTATTGTGATGAGTGAAAGCCTGATGAAGCAACTCGGACTGCAGCCCATCGGCCGCCTGGTAGCCTGCGCGTCTGCCGGCGTCGAGCCCCGCATTATGGGAATTGGTCCGGTAGCAGCGATACCCAAAGTATTGAAACAGGCGAATAAGAACCTTGGCGACATAGACCTGGTGGAGTTGAATGAGGCTTTTGCCTCTCAGGCTTTGGCGGTGATCCGGGAGGCAGGATTGAATCCGGATACGGTCAACATCAACGGAGGGGCCATTGCCTTAGGACATCCTTTAGGCTGCACGGGTGCTAAGCTCACCATCCAGATCCTGAATGATATGAAACGACTGAATAAAAAATACGGTATGGTCACGGCCTGTGTAGGGGGCGGACAGGGCATTGCCGGGATCATTGAAAATTTATAGGCGGCTGTTCAATAGAAGCCTGGGCTGGAATGCTATAAGTTCAACACAATCATGCAGATAGGTGTAAAACTTATAGCATTTATTTTTTATGTATGAAGCCAAATCCTTACATTTGGTTACCAATCAAACGAACGTTTATGAGCGCCTCACGGATCAAGCGGATCCTCTACATAGATGACGACAGCGATGACCGGTTCTTTCTGAGTCAGTCCCTGGCAGAATCGTCAGAAACCACCTCGCTCGTATGCGCCACAGGGGGCGTGGAAGCCATGCATTATCTCAATTCCCTGATGGATACCGAGCTGCCCTCCCTGATCATCCTGGATATCAATATGCCGAAACATAATGGTATGCAGCTGCTGGGTTACATGAAGTCGCATCCGCATGTGAACCATATACCCGTAGTGATCCTGTCCACCTCCGGCAGCCCGGGCAACAAGGAAGCCTGTGCCCGCCTGGGAGCGCATTCCTATTTTCAGAAACCCTTTCATTTTGACGGCTACAAGGAAGTCGTAAATTCACTAAAACCAATTCTGGGCTTGTCCTGAAATGAAAACTGCCACCTTGAGAAAAGAAGCTATTGTACTCTATGCAGATGACGACGCCGACGACAGAGGCTGGATCACCGAAGCCTGTAAATCCATCAATAACCAATTGCGCCTGCAATTTTTCGAGACCGGCAAAGAGGTGCTTGATTACCTGGACCAGTTCGCCATCAACGCTCTGCCATCCCTCATTGTTCTCGATCTGAACATGCCCGTTCTCGATGGCAAGCAAACGCTGCAGCGATTGAAGACCCACCCGGTCTATCATCACATCCCGGTGGTAATTGTAACCACCTCTTCCAACAAAATGGACCTGGAGCTTTGCAAGCGCCTGGGAGCCAGCCTCTTCCTGACCAAGCCGGACCTATTCAAAGACTGGGAGCACATCGTTCAGCGCCTGGAGGAGTTTGTAAAATAGTAGTGAACGGCACATGAATAGTTTGCAGCTTCGTTGCAAAGGCGTTATTTTGCCTGAAATTTGAGGGCAATTACCCGGAATTGTTGCAACAGAATTCTACCATAAGGCGCTTTATATCTTTTTTCCTGCTCTGCCTGATGTTGATCAGCAGTGCCCCCAAAACC
>DATAHC010000524.1:0-8818 GCA_036263415.1 Flavisolibacter sp. | reverse complement strand
CTGAAAATAGGAGAAGTGGCGGCTAGAGAAGTACGGGTAAAGTTCTGTATCCATTGCATCGCCGAATCATGCGACACCGGGCTGCCGACTTCCTTGGTAAAAGGAGAAGCGCTGAGTGGTTCACTTGGGATTTTCACTGTTGTTGCCGCTTCGGTAACGACAGATGAAGTTGATGGATTCGTTTCCTGCCGGCTCTTCACGCAGGCGTAAGCGGTAATAGTAAGAATAGCCAGTAGGCCAAAAATGCGTTTTGTTTGCTTCATGGGGACTGTTGATTTTTGGTTGCAATCGGAAAGCTAGTAAGAGTGGCAGGGGCTCTGTGTTAGCTGGCTGACAAACTAGTACTAACACCTATAAGCTTTATTCGCCTTAGAAATAGATCGAGCGAAATCATCAGCAGCCGACAAATTTCGGAAAACACCTACGGAAGTAATTCAAAAGAAACCTAAGAATAACGAGGGCAAAATCGATTAGCAAGAAATTGTCATCTCTTACACATTGGAACGAATCCCGCTTTCCATATTTGTTGCAGTAAAAAGTAAAATATCGAACCATGAAAATTCCAGAGCTCACACCGAGAGAAATGCTCATTCTGCAAATGATCTGTAAAGAATATACCAATGCCCAAATTGCAAAGAAGCTCAATCTCAGCATCCGGACCGTAGAAGTGCATCGGGGTAAACTGATCGCTAAAATCGGAGCCCGCAACATCCTCGGCGTTTTCAGGTATGCGCTAAAGCAAGGCTGGGTAAAGCTCTAAGTGGCGGCCAGGGTGCGGAAATCTTTTTTTCATTATGAGCACACATCAATTCAGAAACCCTGAGTCCGTCAAAAACAGTATCAAACAAAGTAGTTGGATGAGCTGCCACATTCCTCCTCCAAATGTTTAATCGCCTCTGCGCTGCTTCACGCTTCGCCTTTCGCTTCTTGAACCACTCCTTCATTAGCTTCTGAAACAAGCGCCACGGACGGCGATAAATGCGTTCTTTCTCCTCCCGTTTCACCGGATTCCAATAGATCTCCTGCGCATACTGAACCGCCAGTCGAAACAGCCTACGCTGCCGCTTCTGTCCCCTGGAAGGAATAATGTTACTCATATCCGGCACCTTGGTCTTTACCTTATAGGTCTTATAATGCTTGATCACATACCGCTTTCCGATCCTACCTTGAATCATCTTCTCTTTAAAACTGAGTTCCATCGACATATTCTTGCTTTTCCAACAAACATACTATCGACGGGAAGGGGCACTTTTCACTTTTTGCACGAAACGATGCGATTTGATTCAACTTTGCACGATTTTGATCAAAATGATACGAAATCAGAAGTGTCTGGAACCGGTGACGAATAACAACACAGTAGTAAAAATTCTCTTTTCCCTCCTTCTTCTCCTATTCACCTCTTAGCTCATCCTTCGTGCTAACTAGCTATGGAAAGCATAGTGACTAGGTATGGAAGCCGTATGGAATGCCTGTGGAAGGTAGGCCGCAAGAATTATAATGTAGGAACTGTTGTTTACTGGCTACTTTTCCCTTTCAACTTCTCTTCATATCCCACCTTCCACTTCTTCAATTCCTCCAGGTACTTATTCTTATCGCCAAACACTTCCGGCTGATAGCCCTTCGCCGGATGGTAGATCTCCTGCAGGTCCATCTGGCTCGCATGCGCCGCCAGCCACAAGTCGAAGTTCAGTCCTTCCATTTCGGCATAGGTTTCCGTATAGTCCGCCACGATATTCGGATACGTAGCCTGCACCTGGGCAAAGCTGTCCACGATCACGGAAGGCATGTTGGCAATAAGCACTTTATAGCTGCGTTTCTGGTCCTTCACCGTAAACAGGTAGCTGCTGGAGCCTTTCGTATGGCCCGGATGATGCAGCAGCGTAAGCTCCATGCCGCCCCACTTGATGGTATCCCTGTCAAACAGCAAGCGGTCCGCGGTCACCGGCTCGAACAACAGGTCCTTGCCGCCGAATAAATAATCGGAATAGCCGCCGTCGGCCAGCACGGTCGCATCCGCTACATTCGCATATACACGGGCGCCGGTTTGTTTCTGAATGGCGGCCATTGCGCCTACATGATCAAAATGCGCCTGGTTGGTAAGCAGCACCCGGATGTCGGAGAGCGCAAATCCAAGCTGCTTCATATTCTTACGGATCACCGTATCCGATCCGGCCACGCCGGTATTGATCAGGATGTGGCCCTTCGGTGTGGTGATCAGGTAGCAGGCCAGGTCGTAAGTGCCTACATAATACAGGTTGCCCGCAATGCGGAAGGGCGCATAGGGCTGGGTCCACTCGGGCTTGGAGGTGCCCGGGTTAATGCGGCGGGTAGTCTGGCCCGCGGCGGCCATAGTGGTCATTACAGAAATCAACAGGAGGAGGAGCGCACGGGTTGTTGTTGTCATTGTCAGATGGCTTGAAAAATGGATGATGGAAGCTTACCGCTTCAAGGTACAAAATAACCAGCTCAGCTGTACGCCCGCCTCCTCTGCCACCCTCTCCTTCTTTCCTATCTTTGCCCCCGCATGATCGATTTCTTCCGGACCATCAATCTCTTTTTCGATAAAGTATATGTGCTTACGCTGGAACGCGAAACGCAGCGCCATGAGCATATCCGAAAAGAGCTCTATGGCCTGGAATACGAACTGCTCTACGGGGTGGACAAGCAATCCTTCCGGATCGACGACCTGAAAGCAAAAGGCCTCTACGATGAGGAGCAGGCCCGCAGGCACCACCGCTTCGGCAAGCCCATGTCCGCCGGTATGATCGGCTGCAGCTGGAGCCACCGCAATGCCTACGACCATATGATCCGTAATAAGGTTCAGAAAGCCCTGATCCTGGAAGATGATGTCATTATCGACAAGGGGCACACTGCCTTGCTCCCTGCCATCCTCGCCGAATTGCCGCGCAACTGGGAGCTGGTCTATTTTGGCTACTTCCGGCACGAGCAGGCCGGCCAGTTCTCCTTCCTGAAGCAGGCGGCCTACCATATACAACGGCTCATCGGCCGGCACAAGTTTTCGCATCAAACCATCAGCAACCTGTATGCAAAGCCCTACTCGGCTCACCTGCTCAAAGCGGGCTATCACGATCAGACGCATGCTTACGGACTCACCCTGGCCGGGGCAAAAAAGCTCCGGAAGCTCCAGGATCCGATCACCTTTTTTCCGGACAACCTCCTCGCCTATGCCATTACCAATGGCCTGCTGAATGCCTATGCCACCCGGCCGAAACTGATCAACCAATTGTCACAGAATGATAATGTGGTTTTTCATACATCGATTGGCGACTGATCTCTCCTTAACTTTAAGGTATGGCTCAGGTGCTCATGTGGCAGGCTACGCAATCCATGCAGGCGATCAACCGCTGCCGCTACGCATTGCTGAAATACCTCGAACTGTATAACCTGCAGCCGCCGGCTGCTGTCAGTGTGATCGTTTATACCGACCGCCCGGCCTGGCTGGAAAGCTTTGCGCCGCACTTTCATCAATTCGCGATCAAGGAAGTTTCCGAAACCCAGCTCAACGAATGGAAAGGGCCGTACGGCTATGCCGGCCGCCTGCGTTGGGAAATGCTCCGGGAATATTATACCTACGCCGATGGCGCCATCCTGTTCATGGAGGCCGCTTCCTATCCGCTGCAGCCTGTGGAGCCGGTGTTTGCCGCGCTGGATCGGAACGAGGTGTTCTTCCTGAAAGCGGATCCCCTGGTGGAGACCACTAGTTCCGAACACCGGAAATGGCACCGCTTCCTCACTACGGCTTCGCTGAGCTACAAGGGAAGTCCGCTGGTGATGAGCCCCGGCCTGTCCTTTTACCATACGGCCGCCATTGGCCTTCCCCAACAGGCGCACCAACTGGTAGAGGATGTTCTATCTTTGACGGATACGCTCTATGAGCAGCTTCCGGATCATAAGGCCGATCAGCTGGCCAGCGGCTACTGCCTGAAGGATCATGCCGTATCGCTCTCGGGAGGGCTGCTCTGTCATTATGAAAACTTCCCGGAATTCGACGGACTGCTGGACCTGTTCTTTCACCGGTATGCGGAGGAAAGTATTCCGAACCTGGTAAAGCTCATACACCGCCTCGATGCAGCGGCTCTGCACCGGGAGAAACAACAATTCGAAGCCTTGCCAGCTTACAAAAAATGGCTGCGCCGCCTCACCGGCAAAGCCTGGAACCCAAATGCCTATAAAAAGAAAATCTAGGAACAACGAACATGAAAATTTTATTAAAATACCTGGCCCCGCACAAATGGCTCGTGATTCTGGTGCTGATACTGGCCGCTATGAATATCGGCTTCTCTCTGGTAGACCCCATCATCTTCGGTAAACTGATCAACCTGGCCAATTACCACCAGAATGGTAAGGCCTTCAACTGGCACGACTTCCTTTTCACCAAGCAGACCATCATCAATAAAAAAGGCCTGCCCGAAGTGATGTACGGAGTGGTCTGGCTGCTCCTGGGCTCTATTACGGTAGCCATGGTCAGCCGCATAGCCAAGAACTTCCAGGACTACTTCCTCAATGTGATCGTACAGAAATTCGGTGCCAAGGTGTTTACCGACGGATTGCAGCATGCCATGAAACTGCCCTACCAGGACTTCGAGGACCAGCGCAGCGGTGAAACCCTCAGCATTCTTACGAAAGTGCGCACCGATACCGAAAAGTTCATGAACAACTTCGTGAACATTCTGTTCACCGTGGTCGTAGGCATCTGCTTCGTGGCCATCTTCGCCTCCCGCATTCACTGGTCGCTTCCCATCATCTACTTTGGTGGCATTGCCCTGCTGATGGTGATCTCCAACCTGCTGAGCAAAAAGGTAAAGACTATTCAGAAGACCATCGTGGCGCAAACCACTTCGCTGGCCGGCACTACTACGGAATCGCTGCGCAATATCGAGCTGGTGAAAAGCCTGGGCCTTACCAGCCAGGAGATCAGCCGTTTGAACCGAAATACCTATAAGATTCTCGGCTTGGAGCTCACCAAGGTGAAGCGCATCCGCAGCATCGGTTTCGTACAGGGTACATTCGTAAACACCCTCCGCCAGCTGATCCTATTTATGCTGATGTGGGTGGTTTTTGGCAACAAGCTCACGGCCGGCGAGCTGGTAACCATGCAGATCTTTTCCTTCTTCGTGTTTGGCCCGCTGCAGGAGATCGGAAATATCATTCTCAGCTACCGCGAAGCGGAAGCCTCCCTGAATAATTTCGAGAACCTGATGAAGCGCGAGTCCGAGCCGCAACCGGCCCACCCCAAGCACCTGGGTCCTATCCAGAGCCTGGAGTTCCGCGAAGTGGGCTTCAAGCACCAGACCGCCATGCACAAGGCTATCGATCAGATCAGTTTCAAAACGGGCAAAGGCGAGACCATCGCTTTCGTAGGACCGTCCGGCTCCGGTAAGTCCACCCTGATGAAATTGCTGGTGGGCCTCTATCGTCCGCAGGAAGGGAACATTTATTACAACGGCATCGATGAGAATAATATCCTGTTCGATGACCTGCGCAACCAGATCGGGTTTGTTACACAGGATACGCAGCTGTTCAGTGGCACCATCAAGGAAAACCTGACCTTCGTAAATCCCGCTGCCACGGAAGAGGATATCCAGGAAGCGCTGACCAAGGCCTCCTGCCAGAACCTCCTTTCCCGCGCGGAAAAAGGTGTTGATACCATGATCGGTGAAGGCGGCCTGAAATTATCGGGTGGAGAAAAGCAACGCATCAGCATTGCCCGTGCCTTGCTGCGCAAGCCCAAGTTGCTCATCTTCGATGAAGCCACCTCCGCACTGGATTCACTCACAGAGGAAGAGATCACCAAGACCATCCGGAACGTTTCCTCCCTGAATGACCAGATCACGATCCTGATCGCGCACCGCCTGTCTACGATCATGCATGCCGACCGCATTTACGTGCTGGAAAAAGGCGTGGTGGTAGAGACCGGAACGCACGAATCGCTCCTGGAAGAAAAAGGATTATACTACGCCATGTGGCGCCAGCAGATCGGTGAGCGCAAGAACACCATCGCCAAGCCGGTACCGGTTTGATCCTGCAGGAATAAAAAAAAAGCTTCGCCTGGTCAGGCGAAGCTTTTTTTATGGATCATCCTGTTATTTAAAGTTCAGCGGAACATTGATCTTGAAAACGAAATTCCGGCCGGTATTAAATACCCCCTGACGCCCGGTAGCCGGATTCACGTCTGTATATTTCAGGCGGCTCAGGTGATTCTGGTAGGCTACGTCGGTCAGGTTGTTGGCCAGCAGGTACACGCTGAACAGGGTTTTATTCCTGGCCGTAATATTTCCGCTGATACCAGCATTCAGTAGGCTGTAGCCCGGCGTCGGCGTTTCCGTATCGTAGGCGGTGAACGCTTTGTTCTGATCGAAGGTGCGATCGAGTTCCACATTCAGGGACAGGTTGCGCAGCCACTTGCCATTGTTGAAGAACTCCCCCCGCAGCTGGCTGATCCAGCGGGCTGCCGGGATGAAGGGCACATTATCGGTCTTCTCCAGCGGCGTGGCAAAACGGCCCCGCACATACGAAAACGTATTCTCCCAATGCAGCCAGTCCAGCGGGTGCGGATGCAGGTCCAGCGAAGCTTCCACTCCATACAGGTTGGCGGTGCGCTGGTCAAACCGGTAGGCTGGGATCAGCTCACCGTCCACCTCCACCAGAGAATCGGCACCATTATCATTTTTCAGTTTCGTATAGAAGATGAAATTGTTGAGATGGTTGTAGAACAGGCTGGTGGTGAACAGCAGGTGGTCCGTATTCAGCTCGAAGCCCAGGTCTCCCTGCCAGGTCGTTTCCGATTGCAATTCCTGGTTGCCATATTCATAGCGGTTGGTTCCTTCATGAGCGCCGTTGGAGGCCAGCTCGGGAATGCTGGGTGCCCGGAAGCCCCGGGCAATATTAGCCTTGATCAGGAAGCGGTCGGTGGCGGCATAGCTCACCCCTGCGCTTCCGGACAGGTTGGTATAGGATTTATCG
Source organism: Flavisolibacter sp. (assembly GCA_036263415.1). GTDB lineage: Bacteria > Bacteroidota > Bacteroidia > Chitinophagales > Chitinophagaceae > Flavisolibacter. The sequence continues at coordinate 1,834 of DATAHC010000524.1, read as the reverse complement.
AAAGCGTTGAACTTCACATCCCGGCCCAGCACCAGCTCTTTCGATTGCAGCGAACGGTTATCCACCCGCAGGCCCCCACTGAAGGTAGCCCTACCGGCTGTCTTTTGCGCGTAGATGAAGGCGCCGATATCAAACAGGTTATAGGCAGGGATCAGGAATTCAAGCCCCCGGTTCTGGTTGGACTGGGCCATGCCGCTGAGTCCTACGGACGTGGTCCAGCCTTTATGATCGGCAAAATGATAGGCCGTATTATAATTGAAGGTTCTCAGATCGAAATGCAGGCTTTTCTCACCGGGATCGTCCACATTACCATACTCGATCCGCTGGTTGCGCTGCCAGCCGAAATTACCGGAGATGCGTCCGGTTCCTACCCGAACGCTGTTCTCACTGATCACTTTGAAATGCCGGATATGCTGATACGGCACCTGTGGATCGGTACTGTTGAAATCCGATGCATCCGGCGTACCGATCAGCAGGGTGCCGGAATTCCCGGGCTTCACAAAAGCCCCGGAAGCCGTGCGTTCTCCTTCAATTACCCCCAGCTTCTGGTTAAAATTACTCACGATCAGGTGACTGAATCCCCAGGATCCGTTATAGCCGACATAGCCGCCGAAGTTCTGTTCGTTGAACTTGGAATTATACACCCGTCCGTCGTATTTATTGGTATAATCGGCCGCTGCCTTATAATCGCCCCAGCCATTCCAGTTGAAGCCGTTGGAGTTGCCCCCAATATTCGCAAAGAACGAATGCTGCCGGTTATTGGTGGCATAGTCGGTTAATAGGTTGCCGCGGATCGTATTATTAGGTACCGGAGCCGTAGTAATGATATTGATCACACCCGCAATGGCATCACTTCCGTAGATCAGTGAGGCTGGTCCTTTTACGATCTCAACCCGCGACACGCTGTTCTCATCGATCTCGATCCCATGCTCATCACCCCACTGCTGGCCTTCCTGCCGGATGCCGTCGTTGATCACCACCAGACGGTTATAGCCCAGGCCTCTGATCACCGGTTTTGAAATGGCCGGACCGGTGGAGATCTGGCTTACACCGGGCTGCCGCGACAGGGCGTCGATGATATTGGTAGACGGCATAGACAATAAAGCCGATTTATTGATGCGGGTGATGGGTATCGGTGTTTTCCGGATGCTGGACGCACCCGCCACTGCCGTAACCGTAACGCCTTCGTTCTCGATGATGGAGGAAACAAGGGCGAAATCCCTGGTATCGCTACCCATGATATCCAGGTGCGTTATAGTGGTCTTATACCCGGTGAAGGAAACTTCCACTACGGTGTGGCCGGTCGGAATGTTTTTGATGAGGTAGTTACCGGCGCTGTCGGTAGTGACCCCGGCGCGGGAATCGGAAAGCGATACGGAGGCGCCGGCCAGCGGTTCACCGGTCTTGGCGTCAGTGACCTTACCACTCAATTGAGGCCGTGTCTTTTGCTGGGCCCAGGTGTTGGACAGGGCAAGCACGAAAAAAAGAAAGAGAAAAACTTTTTTCATTCGAAGAAAATCTGATGAGGAAAAATCGTTTCGAAGCCGTAAGCGATCAGGCTGCGAAAGGAGGTCCCCTGCCGGTGGCGGCATCAGATTCCTGGTGGAGGTAAGAAAGATAACGTGCCGGGCCAGGCTGGTAAAAGCCGGTTTCCAGCGCCAGTAGCTGGGGTACCGTTCCCGCCAGGAACGGAGCGACGACTACAAGATTATCGAAATGACAGGCATAGCCCTGCTGGTGCACGCAGGCGTTGTCTTTCAGGTCTTCCGTGCAAACGCTGGAATCCTGGTGGCGGGCTATAACATCGTGGAAATAGGTTTTGGGGGCACTGCTG
>DATAHC010000523.1:0-2788 GCA_036263415.1 Flavisolibacter sp. | reverse complement strand
CTTTCGTTTTACAGGTTTGTATAAGATAACAACTGATCAATACTCTTCAGGTAATGCACGCTGCTAGTATCTTTGCCCCATGCGAATGATGAAATGGCTTACACTGGCTGCTGTATGCGTCCTGATACTTTCCTGCTTTTTTACCTGGGTGACTATTCCTTCCAGGGACATCACCGTCAGTGGCTTTCATTCGGAAGGTACCAGTTTCGGCAAGCCAGGCATATTTCATATGGTCTTATCGGCGCTGTTCATTGGCTTCCTTCTCATCAACAGGATCTGGAGTAAGAAGGTGGCCTTTTTTATCGGCGCTTTTAATGTTGCCTGGGCCACACGCAATTTCATTGCGATATCCGCCTGCAGTGGGGGCACTTGTCCTGAAAAGCATGCAGCCTTATATATGCTGTTGTTCAGTTCCGTACTGGCCGCCCTATTTACCTTGCTGATCGATGCGGAAACTCCGCCTGTGAAGGCTTAAGCACTTTCAAAGATCCTCGCTACGCCAAAAGCAGCTGCGGCGGCCATGGCGCCAATAAGGGTAACCCTAATAGCACCTCCCAAAACAGGAATGCCGGTGATCTTGCTTTTGAACCAGCCAAAGAGAAAGAGGCAAAGAAGGGTCACGATCACCGAATATTTTAATCCCAGCAGGGGATCGGTGGTGAAAAAATAGGGAGATAGGGGCACCAGTCCACCTACTATATAGGACATGCCTATATTAAAGGCTGATTTTGTTGCCCTTTTAGGGTCCGGCTTATCCAGCCCAAGCTCATATTTCATCATGAACTCGACCCATTTATCTTTATCCTTGGCAATTTCTTCCGTCGCCTTAAGCTGCAGTTCTTCGCTCAATCCGATATTGGCAAAAAATTCCCTGGTCTCTTCGATTTCGCGGTGCCGGAGGTTTTCCACTTCATGGTATTCCCGCTTCACCTCGCTGTCATAATGGTCCTGCTCCGTTTTGCCTGCCAGGTATCCGCCCAGTCCCATAGCTATGGAGCCGGCTGCAATTTCGGCAATGCCTGCGATCACGATAATATTGGTGGAATGCACGGCGCCGCTCAAACCTGCCGCCAGGGCAAAAGGAACCGTAAGACCATCGCTCATGCCGATGACGATATCCCTGATAAAATCACTGCTTTGCAAATGCTCCTCATGATGAAGGTGGGTATCCATAGTGCTATTTGAGATGAAATTATCTCTAAAATCTCTAAAATGAGCAGGCTCCTTAGAATTCTCTCCGGATGCCTGCCTCCTTTGAACCTAAGAAACCTGTTCCAGCATGTTCAGGCTTTTACGGATAATGGCTACACATTCATCGATCTGTTCTTTGGTAATGACCAGCGGTGGCGCCAGACGGATCTTGTCGCCATGTGTAGGCTTGGCAAGGAGGCCGTTATGCATCAGTTCCACACAAAGATTCCAGGCTGCCTCCGGGTGCGGATGCCCGATAATAATGGCGTTCAGCAATCCTTTACCACGTACCAGTTTTATATAGGGACTATTCATGTCCCGGATCTGCTTTCGGAAGTAATGGCCCATTTCATCTGCCCGTTCTGTCATACCTTCTTCTTTCAACACTTTCAGGGAAGCAATTGCTACGGCGCAGGCCAGCGGATTGCCACCGTAGGTGGAACCATGTTCGCCGGGCCGGATGGTCAGCATGATCGCATCCGATGCCAGTACGGCACTAACTGGAAGGGTACCGCCGCTCAGCGCCTTACCCAGGATCAGAATATCCGGCTTTACATTTTCATGGTCGCAGGCCAGCATTCTGCCCGTACGCGCCAATCCTGTCTGTATCTCATCGGCTATGAACAAAACGTTGGCCTTTTTACAAAGTTCAAAGGCACCGGCCAGGTAGCCATCATCCGGAACGCTTACGCCGGCTTCACCCTGAATTGGTTCCACCAGAAAACCGGCAATGTCCGGATCACTAAGAACTGCTTCCAGGGCACCCAGGTCATTATACGGGATCTGTACAAAACCGGGTGTGAAAGGACCGAAATGATTGCGGGCAGAAGGATCGGTGCTGAAGGAGATCACGGTTGAGGTGCGCCCGTGAAAATTATGTTCACATACGATGATCTTTGCCTGCTGGTCGGGAATGCCTTTTTTCTCATAACCCCATTTACGCGTCAGCTTGATGGCAGTTTCCACGGCTTCCACGCCGGTATTCATGGGAAGCACTTTATCATATCCGAAGTATTCCGTTATAAACTGCTCATAAGGCCCCAGTAAATTATTATGAAAGGCACGGCTGGTAAGCGTCAGTTGATGCGCCTGGTGCACCAGTGCCTGTATAATGGCAGGATGGCAATGTCCCTGGTTCACGGCCGAATAGCCACTCAGGAAATCGTAATAGCGTTTTCCCTCCACATCCCAGAGAAATACGCCCTCGCCTTTCTCCAATACTACGGGAAGCGGATGGTAGTTGTGTGCTCCGTATCGTTCTTCAAGTTGCAGATAATATTCAGTGCCTTGCAGGGTGGTAGTAGTTGCTGCCATAAAATAGATTTTGGTAATAAATAGAGAGTTCGACGAAACTAAAAATGGTCAGTGCCTTCAGTGATTGAGAAGGTCCAGGTTAAGCTGCAGGAAGAAGGTTATGGAGGATTTCATTAAATTGTCGTCTATGGCAAATGTACAGCTTCCGGAGTATATAATTCCTGCAGCCACCCGGATCGGGCATATTCACCTGAAAGTGACGGATCTGCAACGGGCCCTGGGTTTTTACAAAGAGCTCCTGGGTTTCGAAGTCATGCAATGGTATGGCGACAGTGCGGTCTTT